>NZ_JABAIL010000006.1:0-300000 GCF_012641475.1 Flammeovirga agarivorans
GAATTGTCTTTTATGGATCCGCTTTCGCTGATCTTGTAATTACTTTTCAATACATTAAAAGAACGTTTGAGCCATTGCCCAATGAACTGTATATCAGTTTGTTTTATGCTACTCCGTTTGAGAAGCGAGTGCAAAGGTAAGAACTAAATTTTAATCTCCAAACTCTTTTTGAAAAAATTTTATTTTATTTTTTCGAGCTACTTTCTGAAGATTTTCAACCTCCCATTCTCTGCTTAAAAAGCCCAACGTTTTAGTCTTTTATAACCGCCTCTTTTCAGAAGCGAGTGCAAAGGTAAGAAGAGAAATTTAATATGCAATGCTTATTTGATTTCATTTGAAATTTTAATTTACATCACTGTCTTCTTTGCAAAATGTTGAAATGAATAGTACTTACTAGAAGTGTTTTTCATTTGGCCTTCCGTTTGAAGGGAGTGCAAAGGTAATAGCTAACTTGATAAATGCAATACCATTCATATATTTTTTTATATAAATTTCATTAAACTACTTATTATAAGTACTATATAAAAATTATCCTCTATTATTTAATGGTTTTTTAAATTCATGAACCATTAAATAATAGAGGAGTATATTCTTGGATTATTACTTTCCGATATCTAAAGTTGAAATCTCTTCAATTTCATTTAATCTCCATTTCCCATCAATCCATTCTTGTTCTGGCCCGTAATTTCTAAAAATTGTGAACCATGATTTCCCAGGTATTGTCTGTAACCAGTTTCCTTCTTTTCCTTCTATAGGTTCCGGTGAAAAGTATATATCAATTGATCCATCTTCATTATACACTAAATCTTTTTTATTACTATCTAAAGATGGGTGGACTTGATTTGTTTGAATCATGGATCTTGTTTGTGTATCATATAAAGTAACCGCCCAGAATCTTGCAGTAGGAACATCTGCATCTATATGCAATACATAAGTCTTGCTACCATCATATGCTACACCGTCTTTTGCAACATAAGATATCCCATAGTCTGAACCCTTTCCTGCTATCTGCATTGCCATGGCTGGAGTAATTCCTGTATAAGGGTAGTGGAACATATCTCTTGCCTCTTTCTTGACGGCACCTTGATCATTAAAAAATACATCTCTATCCGCAAACCCCATTCTCCAAGAACTATTAGGGTCATCCTCATAAAGATTTACTCCTTCTCGTCTTGGATACCATACAATCGATCTAGCACTTGCATTACCCAAAGCCACTGCTTCATTTAATATTCCGACCATTCTTTTATCAGGGTTGAACTCAACACCCTTTTCGATTCCTATAGACCTGAATGTACCTAAGATTTCAGCATCAAAAGTTGATGTAGATTCATACTGTACCATTTCATTGATTTCATTATAGAACTCAATATTATTTGAATGAATAGTATTCATTTCTTTTCCTGTAGCATGTATGAAATTCATGTCATCTCTCAATTCAGGTTGACTAGCTGGATACGATCTATATTTTGCAATTACATTATCTATTGTCTTTTGACCTCCATTCATCCTTAATAACACCCAATTGATATGAGATTTTGAATAGACTGGAAAACAACCTTCTGGTATTTCTCCTTCGTATCCGACGGGAAGAATCGCATATTTCCCTCCTTTGCCTTTATCTCTACCAATCATTCCTAAATCACAGATGTAATTGAATGACATATCATTTACGAATCCCAAAGCACCGTCAGGAATTTCAATAATTACTACACCATCTCTTTTTGTATCAACAAAACCTGTGACATACATTGTTGAGGTATTAGCCGTTAAGAAAAGTGATTTAGAATCCATCATGCCATCAAATATCAATGTAGAGTTCGCAGTGGTGTTGCCCATTTTATAATGACCTTTATATAAAGACCAAATTGAAGCATATTTCATCCCATCCATAAAAGCGGTATATGCTCTAGATTTATCCATGAAATTATAGGCTGTTTCAACCGTTTCTTTTGAAGGTACACCATCAAAGAAGTTTAACTCTCCTTCTGATGTCTCAATCTTATCTGGAGTAATGACACTCTCAGGAATATCTGTTGACATTTTATATTGAGCGTTTGCTAATAACGAAGATGATAACAACAATGTAGAGAAGATTATTTTTTTCATGATAACGATTTTTGTTTTGATTTACTTAATCTAACGTCATCACATGAGAAGAAGAATATTAAATTTTAATCCTGTTTTAATAAATTTTATTCGTTCATGAAAATTTTCTCTAAGAATACATTAAAAGAAGTGAGGCTGATAATGATGAACTCATCTTTCGTTTAATCAACACTTCATTTTAAATGGTTCCATGCGCTTACATATTTAATTGATTTATGTAAGTGGCCAGTACATTGGTTGATATTACAGTCTATTAAAGAAATAGTTAATGACAAGCAGAACGAAATATTATGAGTTCTCTTCGTAAATAAGTGATTTTAAATAATCTATTCTAAGATAAAAAATAAAGGTCCCATTTTGGGACCTTTAATGGAAAATGTCAGAAATAGAATAGAGGTCCCAAAATGGGACCTCCTGTATAATAGTTAAAAACCAATCTTTTGCTGTGAGGGTTTGAAATTTTGTAATAGAAAAAAAGCTTCTTCTTCAGGCAAATTGAAATAATCAACTAACATTTTAATATTAGAAATTTCACCTTCTTTTATTAATTCTATAATCTTAGATTTTTTCTTATCCACTTCATTTAAAGTTAATAGTTGATTTTCATTTTCAACATTAATTGATTTTCTACTTTTTGTTTCAATTGAAGAAGCTAGAAAAGCTAATAAAAATAATATTACTGAAAAACATCTAAATTGATTAGCAAGAATATTAGCTTCTGTGAGATCTTCTTGCTGTTGAATTAATAATTGTTCTCTTTTTTGTTCTGCGGTTTTAAGTTGTTTTTGTGAATCTAGGAACGTTTGATATAATGCCCAATTCGTTTTTCCTTTTATAGTATGGTTTGAACTTCGCTGGATTGTTGCTTCAATATTTTTGATTTGTGTCTCAATTTCAACTGTAGAAGCAATGCCAATACTTTCTTTAGCATGTACAAACTGTCCATTCCATTCTGAATAAAAAACAAAAGCTGTCAATGATAAAGATAGTATGATGTACTGATTTAAAGATTTTGTAGCCTTATAATATATGATAGACTGATAAGTATAATGGTGGGAGAGAAATACAATAAAGACTGATATCAGTAAAGATGGTAGAAAGGATGTGTGTTCTGATAAAAATAAAAACATCACATAGGAACTATAACACATTGAAATCACTACCAAAGAGTAATCAATGATTTTTACAGGTTTCATGAAAATAACTATATTTGAATTAAACAATTTGTAGTTGATGGGGTGAGATACTTCAACTACATCGCAGGGAATCTGCAATTGGATTTATTGGGATAGTCAAAATTGACTATCCCTTTTTATATTAAATATCTAATTCGTATTTAGATATTAATTCTTTTATTGACTCTTCCATTGATAATTTTTCGGCTTTACCTAATTCCTTATCTAATGGAGTATCTATTAATGTTCTAATCGTTTTATTTACCTTATTAAAGGTAAAAGGCTTAGGAATATTATTTACAGCTCTTGTACTTGCTTTTTTCTCTACAGCCTCAAGTTCATTTAATAAGTACTTTTCTAAATCTTCAACGACAATTTCTTCAGTAGCTAAAGCTTTAGAAGCATCTTCAAACTTAGCAATAGTAATACTATGTTCTCCATCAAAGTATGCATGTTTGAATTCATCGGAAACTTGATCCAATAATTCAGCAATAGTGGCATCCCTTAAGATTGTATTTTTTCCAACACCATATTCTTTTGCTAATACATCATACAGTTTTCCTCTACCGGTAGTATACCCAACTTGTCCTTTGTGGGTTAAATAATGATGTCCTCTGTAGAAAGACATTTCTCGTTTAGAAAGGTTTCTTTTACCGATTTGGTTCTTGATCATCCAAAGTTTTGCATCTTCGATATTGTCAATATCTACAATTACTTCTTCAAATTCGTATCCATAATCAGCCCCTCCAAGTTCATTGACTATCTCAAAACGATTGTGCCCATCTAAAAGGATCTTTTGACCATTCTCCATATAGAAGAAGGTTAGAGGATCTCTTACTCCTTCTTTTTCGATTGATTCTTTTAAATTTTGACGTTCTGAACTCGTTAGTGGGCGAATCCATTTCTTTAATTCAGGTAAAACATGGACAGAGTCAGTTGACATTTCTTCCTTCTTCGAATCGATTAGCTTGGATGATTTATTACTATTTGGTAAAAAATCTCCGATATTAATTTCATTAGACATACTCAATAAATTCTGTGGCTAAATTTGTATGTTCTTCCATACCTTTTTTAATTCCTTCTTTTTCTTGTCTTTTTAGAGACTCATCTTCAAATAATGAGAAGATGTCTTTACCATAAAGTGGGCCTTTATTATAAGCCATATCTCTTACAGCAATTTCAGTATTGAATACTTTGTAGTTTGTTGAACGAAGTGCCTCCTTATATTTATTCATATCTTTTGTTCTACCTGATTTGGTGAACAAGAAGCCTAGAATTTCAAGGTTAGGATTTTCTTCTTTATAATCATTGATGTGATTAATTACATTATTAATTCCTCTAAATGCAAATTCTGAAGCGTCTACAGGAATTAAAGCTCTATTGGAGGCAATCAAACATGCATCATTAGTGATTAGGGCAAATGAAGGAGATAGATCAAAAAAGATATAATCATACTCCATTTCAATTTTATCAATTACTAATCGCTTTACCAATTTATAAGAAGAAGGACCTGAGTTCCTATTTAAGTTTTTATTAGTAAAGTCAAGATTGGTAGTTGATGGAATAATATGTAAGTTTTCCTGATATTTTAAAATGGAATCATTTACATTACAATTTCCTTCAATTACATCGGATAACTCTCTACTCTCAAATTGTTGAGGATCTTTGTATCCTAAATGTTGTGTTAAGTTTCCTTGTGGATCAGCATCAATTAATAGTACTTTCTTACCCATTCTTGAAAGTGCTGCTCCTAAATTACATGCAGTTGTAGTTTTGGCTACACCACCTTTGTTATTAATAATAGAAACTACTTTAAATTTATCCTTTAATTTTAATCCAAGTGGGGTAAGTACTTGTATTAGTTTTTCAATGTACTCTGGCTTTAAGTTCTGTTCGCCATTTAATGCTTTGTATAACGATCTAGTAGGTATACCAGCCTTTTTTTCTACTACAGAAATCTTCAGCATTTCATTTTCCCCTACAAAATCAAGAATATCTTTTTGTGTCATTGATTGTGTTGAATTTAAATTTGATAATACAAATCAAAACAAATTTTATTGAATCAAAAACAATTTAGTACTTTTTTTTACTTTTTACACCTTAAATTAATCTATAAAGTACTTTTTTTTACTCTTAGGGGAATTTTTTTATCTAAATTGAGGTGTAAATTTTATAAAGTAAACTAAATCCTAGTAGTTAGACCATAATATGAGTATAAATACAAGTAGTTTACTCAGTTTTGGAACCATAAATTTATAGATCATAGTGATTAGACCGTATTTCAATCATTAATCCTAGTAGTTGGACCATAAAAGATCCCTTTTTTCATTAATTTTTATTCCATTAGGGTTCTAATTACGGACTTCAACTAGTATTTAATATATTCAATAGAAAAAAATATAACCAAAAGACTATATTTAATAGTACTTTGTTATTTAAACTTTATATATTCTTATTATTTATACTAATCATAACTAACTGATAAACAGTTTTATATATCTAATTTGTATAGTAGTTAGACCATATATATCATAGTACTTTACTCTTTTAATCCTAGTGGATAGACCGCAAGTAGCATAGTAGTTTGCATAAAAGGTATAGTAATTAGAACAAAAGTATAGTAGTTAGACCGTATATTTAATGATATTTTAGCTATTCTAATCTTAAAAACTAGTGAATAGACCATAAAAATGTACTAAAGTATAGTGAATAGACCAATAAATGAGCTTTTCCGGTTAGTTCAAGACTATTCATTGGCTCATTTCATACAAATTGTATGGTCCAAAGACTTGTATTTATTAAACCATAGTAATTAGACCATAAGTATTTGAGTAAAGTACTATGTATTAACCCTAGCATTTAATTATGAAATACTTATAAAGTATAGTAGTCTACTCTTTAAACCATAGTAATTAGACCATATATTTTAGATAATTTCACTAAAAACTAGTGCAAGTCCGAAATTTTTCTTCAGTTTTATTGTAAAAACTAATGTTAGTCCGTAATATGCATCGGACTTAACTTAGTATTAAGCTCAAAAATTAATAGAGAATCTGATTTTTTACTTCAAAACTCTAAACTTTTTTACTGAAATGAATAATATTTTAACCAAAGTATGGGTAAAAAGACATAATAACCTTGTGAGGGCTCATCAAAAAAATACGATGAGTTTAACTGCCCAAAAATTATTATTGTTTGCATTTACAGTGAAAGACCAGGACTTGGACAAAGTACTTGAGTTTAGAGTGGCCGATTTTCTAGGAAGAAATCCTGGAGGTAAGGATATTAAGAATATTGATCAAGCTTGTGACGAACTTTCTTCATCTAAAATTAGAGAGGGTAGTGGTATCAATGATGCTGATTATGAATCAGATGAATTTAATAGAAAGTATATTACTTTATTTGATACGATTGAATTAAACAAAACAAGAGTAGCATTTAAGTTTAATAGAACTTTTAAAAAGTTTTTGGGCCCAGCCAACAATTACACTCAATACCTATTCAGTAACCTGAAGGACATGAGGTCTCCACATGCCGTTCGTTTGTATGATTATTTGATTGGTGGTGTAGGTAAATACTCAGAAAGAAGAGTTGAGTTACAAGAGCTTAAAGCAGTGTTAGGTGTTGCTGATAAAAAATCGTACAATGTCTTCAATACTTTCAAAAATACTGTTCTAGAGCAAGCAGTGAAGAGTATTAATCAGACTTCAGACATACATTTAGCTTATCAGCCCTTAAGAATGTCTGGTAGAAAGTATACTCATATTTATTTTACTTTTAGTAAGAAGCAGGAGATAGCTAAGGTCGAAGCATCTAATGATATGGGATTAAGCCCAGAAAATGCTGCTAAAATTGCTTCTATGAAAGAAATGAACTTGCCTGAGGCAATTATTCAAGCAACCGTAAAAGAGCTTCTGAGCCAGCAAAAATCGGCTCCAATTGATATTACTGAGGTAGAGGTAGTTACTGAACAGGAAAAAACATCTTCAAATATTGCAGGTGCAGGGCAACAAGATTTATTCTCACAAAATACTGCACAACCAACTGGTGATGATTTTGAAGAGAAACTACATAGATTACAGATTAGACTTAAAGAAATTGGTCTAACTCAAGCTGTAATCAAGGTCGCTGTTGTAAAATATAAGAAGAACCCTTCATTGAAAATATGGGGTGAGATAAATAAGGTGAAAATGGCTATGCGTGATAATGCACAGTTTCCTAATAAACATACTCTAAAAAAGTGGATTGAGGAAGCTGCATAAGTACATGTAACATTAAACACTAATTACCGATTGATGAAGACAACAATAGCTATAAACACTTAAAAAACAGTTAATTATTGAAAATTATCTAAAATGGTATATTTCAAAAACAAGTTCGGAAAATTTATTGTGTGTCATTAGACTAAAATATTTGCTTTAGGAATGATTCTTCTACCATAGTCTAATGAAAAGTCTCTATAAAAAATTAATCATTGTATGTTTTAGTTTATTCTTATTACTCGGTGGTATCACAGGGATTTGGTCGTATGATAAGTATTGGTGCGTTATTGATTCATCCGAATTAAAACACCTTACCGTCTATCAATCCGGAAACATATCTGGAAGTAATTTTAAAAATATCTATCTGCATAAATCATTTATCAAGAATATGATAGAATTAGATTCTATGTTAGAAAAAAATGGTCTTGAAATAAGGGTTAATCAAGGATATAGACACAAAAGACATCGATTAATAGGTGCAGTTGTTTCTCCTTCTTCTGTTTCAAATCATCTAGCAGGAGAAGCTTTAGATTTCTATTTAGTAGGAAAAGAAAAGAATTACTATCACAAGGATTTAAAAAGGGAGAACTATTCTCAATTGCCAAAAGAGGTCAAGCAATTTTTTAATGATGTAAGAAATTCTGCTTTGTTACGATGGGGAGGAGATTTCAAAAGAGAAGATCCCATTCACATCGATTTCCCGTTAAATCAAAGAAACCGAAAACTGTACCATCAACAGGCAAAATTATGTTTTCAAGACTATGAAAATGCCATTTATACTTATGATAAAGTATGGAATCAGCTTAAATCGAAGTTGTAAGGTAGCTTATCATTAACAATCACTCTAAATACTTCACGATATGCTAAAACATATAATTATATACCAAATATTAAGCATCATATGCTTGTTTTCAACACAAAAAGGCATTGCTCAAGATACTGTTAAAGATAGAGTGAAACCTCCTATTGGGTATACAAGGGTAACTGTTGAGGAAAACAGTTTTGGAGCATTTCTAAGGAATATGTCTCTACTACCAAGTGGAAGTCCAGTATTAGATTACAGAGGTGAAGAAATCTATGATCAAGACAATCATATTGGCATTATCAACTATGATGTAGGGCATAAAGACCTACAACAATGTGCTGATGCAGTAATTCGATTACGTACAGAGTACCTTTGGTCACAAGAGAAATATGATAAGATATCATTTCATTTTACAAGTGGAGATGTTTATAGTTGGGAGGATCATAAAAAAGGGATTAGGCCTATTGTGAGTGGTAATAAAGTAAGTTTTGCTTCTAAAAAAGGGTACGATGATTCTTACAGAAATCTAAAAAACTATCTTGATTATATCTATATGTATGCTGGTACTATATCTATAAATAAAGAGATGAAAAAGGTAGGACTACAGGAAGATATACATATTGGGGATGTCATTGTAGTACCAGGTAGCCCTGGACATGCAGTAATAATTATTGATGAAGCTGAAAATACCTCAGGAGATAAGGTTTTTCTACTTGCACAAGGGTTTACACCAGCTCAGTCTATTCATATTTTAAAAAATAATGGTGATGTAAATTTGAACAATTGGTACTCTATTAAGAATGGAGAAACAACAACTACTGCAAGGTTTGTCTTCTATGATACCAATGTTCGTAGATTTAAAGATTGATGATATTATTAATTTAAATTATATTGCACATTAATAAGTAATACAAAAAGTAAACTATGACTCTTCGACTAAATCCACAAGACAACAATTACTATGAACTCATTGATAATGGGAATTATAGAATTTCACAAGAATTGACTATTGAAATTGATAACTTCTTGGGTAATGATCTTACATTTAAAGTATTACCAGGCTATATCACAGACTTTAGAACGGGTCCAAAGATAATTGTAGATCTATTAACGGATGTACCTCAAATTGGAGATCTTCGTACTGCCATGTGTTGGTTAATTCATGATATCACTTATGATGGACTTTTACCTAGAAAAGAAGCTGATTTGCTTTTATTTCAGATGTTGGAGGAGTTGAAAGTTGAAAACCCAGTTAAGTATGGAGATTTCAATTCTAATACAATATATACAGGCCTCAGAATGGTAGGAATGTTTGCTTACAAACGAGAGGGCTATTTAGCTGATAACTATAAAGTGATCTTCTCAAAAACACCTTCTGCTAGTCCCTCAGAAGATATTGATACCACAGTGAATATTGAAAAAATTCAGTTGGATAAGATAAGAAGTGCAGCAAAAGAGCTTAATATAAATTTATAACAGCGAAGCTAAATCTTAAGGCAAATACATGTGTTCATCCTTTAATTATTGATCACATATTCTTCTATACTATTGCATAAACTATAAATAGAGAATTCATTAAATGTCCCCAAAGATGAAATCTCTCTTCTATATATTCTATTCTTAAATACAATCTAAAAACGCAAACTCAATAGGAGTTTAAAATGAAAATGAAAGACAAACTATCAATAATGAGAACCTTAATACAGGTGATTTTACTGTTATTCTCATTCAATTTATCGGCTCAAGGTGTTCGTACTATTCATGGGAATGTAATCGACAATAAGAACAGACAGCCAGTTGCAAATGTTCAAGTATCATCTAATCATGCTTTTCAAAGCGTTCAGAGTAACGAAAAGGGGGAATTTACGCTTGAAATTAATAAAAGTGATGGACGAGATACTCTAAAACTTGTACACGCTAATTATCAGATTGCGTATCATCCTCTAAAAAAATCAAGGGATTATTGTATTGTATATATGGAACCCGGTATGCCGACACTAGAATTTGATGACGATGTAAAAGAATTAAGTACTGTCACTGTAAAAGACAAAAAAATTAAACTTGAAAAACCTTTTTTATCTATCTCATTGGATTCTGCTCTACAGTTAGCTTACCAAGAAAACAAACAGGTTTTATTATATGTATCTACCTCTTGGTGTGGTCAATGTAAGCTACTTGATAAAAAGCTATATCAACAAGATACTGTAATCTATCGGTTAAAAAATGATGTGATTGCAGTGGAAATCGATGCAGATACGTTTGAAGGAGAAAAGGTGAAAAAAGAGTTTACAATTGCTGG
Organism: Flammeovirga agarivorans; assembly: GCF_012641475.1. Taxonomy (NCBI): domain Bacteria; kingdom Pseudomonadati; phylum Bacteroidota; class Cytophagia; order Cytophagales; family Flammeovirgaceae; genus Flammeovirga; species Flammeovirga agarivorans. Next base: position 10,651 of record NZ_JABAIL010000006.1, read on the forward strand.
CTATCCTACTTTTTTAATGCTTAATCCTCAAAGAGAAGTGACGAATAGAAACGTTGGGATCATTTTTAAAAAGCATAATTATGATAATCCCAATGGACTTTTTGAGTTCATTGATCAAGGATATCTTAATAATGGAAACAATACAGTTGCTATTTCCAATGAAGAATTAAAGCGTATTCAACAACGGAAGAAAGACCATGAAAAAATGCGAGTGGGCTTAAGGTTTGCTATGCATTTTAATTCTGCTGAGACGACAACAGAAGAAAATAACAATCATACAGGCTATGAAATAGGAGCATTTGTTCACTTTAATAAAAAGAGATTTATGCTTCGTCCTGGTTTGAGTTATTTAAAAATTAATGATGTTTCTTCACTGCTAGTTTTTTCGGACTTAGGCTATGCTTTTTATAAGAAATCTACTTTAGGATTACCTTCAGAGATCAAGTTATTAGTTACTCCTTTTTACCAGTACAACTACTCATTATCAGACAAATTGATCAATGCGAATAATTTTGGAATGAGATATGGGTTTGATTTTCAGATCGGTGGAGAAAGTACTTTAGGATTTACCTTGTGCTATCAACATAGCTTTGATGAATATTATACAGCTTCGAATGTTGGCTTCAGTGGTATTTATTTCGGAACGAACTTAACTTTATTTCTACACTAAAATTACAATGTAGTATCCTAAGGTATCATCATTAGTATGTTACCTTAGGAATATCATAATTGACTAAAAAGGTGATAAGATCGAATGATAAATGTGACATTCTTTCTTAGGCCTTTTTTTATTTTTAAATCGTGAATGATCATGTATTGACATCCATTTTTTTGAGTATAAAAAAGAACATAATCTTGTTCAGGGACTCTTTTGATGGTATCAAATGAGATATTATATTTTGCTTCGATGACCGCCATAAATTCTTCTAATTCTGAAGCAGTCATACGGTTATAGTACTTTCTTTTATGGTTATAGTCTGGAGAAAATGATATGGAATATATTTGTGCTTCGTCTGTTGTATCCCAAGCAAGAAAACCATCCATTTCACAGAACTGTTCCTTTTTACCAAAACGATTGGAATGTTTGTTAGAAGCATCTTTTAATGAAATACCATTAATATCTTGAGCAAAATTTAATGATGAAAATATCGTAAAGAATATAATTGATAAGGTTAATTGTTTCATGATCAAAAGTGAGTTAATCAATATCGATTGACATATTGTTGTACTTTGATGAATTATTATTGAGATGAAATATGTATTGATATATACTTAAAAAAAGGAATTGAATGCTATAAGCTTATGCTCAATTCCTATCAAAAATTAACCTACCTATTTGATATCTTTAGTTATGAATCAATTCTTTGTTTAGTTCTGATATATCATTGCAACCAACGGTCTTCATAATCTCCAAAAAGGCATCAATTGTATTTTTATGATAATTATACACTCTATTACTCTTAACAGTAGGGTCTAATCCCTCTTGTAATGCTTTATCCTGTGTTGCAATTCCTGTAGGGCAAGTATCTGTGTGGCAACGTAAAGATTGAATACAACCTAAAGAAAACATAAACCCTCTGGCACTATTACAAAGATCTGCACCTAAACAAAGGGCTTTTAATAAAGTAAACCCGTTCATTACTTTACCTGCATATATAATTTTGATTTCTCTTCTCACTCCCTTTTCCTTTAATACTTGGTCTACAAACACAAGAGCATCTTCCCCCTTCATTCCGATATGATCCGAATATTCTAAGGGTGCAGCTCCAGTACCTCCTTCAGATGCGTCGACTGTAATAAAGTCTGGTATATTTCCTTGAGATACACAATAATCAATCAGTTGCTCGAATTCTGATTTAACACCTATACAGAGTTTAAATCCGACGGGTTTTCCATGAGAAAGCTTTCTTACTCTTCCAATAAATTTTGGTATATCTTCAATACTTGAAATTTCCGGATTTAATGGGGGAGAGAATACATCGGTATGAGGTTGAACTCCTCTTATTTTTGCGATTTCATTTGTATTTTTTGCTGCAGGTAAAACACCTCCATGTCCTGGTTTTGCACCTTGTGATAATTTTACTTCTACCATTTTGACTTCAGGAAGTGCTGTCTTTTCAGTAAACTTTTGGTCATTGAATGAACCGTCATCATTTCTAAAACCAAAGTTACCTGTACCTATTTGTAAAACGATATCACCTCCTTGTTGGTGGAAAGGTGTGAGGCTACCTTCCCCTGTATTATGATAAAAGCCTCCTAGTTTAGCACCTTTATTTAATGCAATAATAGCGTGGGCACTTAAAGCACCAAAGCTCATGGCTGATATATTTAAAATGGAAGAATTATATGGTTTATCACAATTTGAATTACCTATCAAAACTCTAGGTTGTGTTTTTCTCTCTTTCCCAGGAATCATAGAATGACCAACCCAAGAGACTTCATTCTTATAAAAGTCTAATTCACTACCAAATGGATGAAACTCTTCTTTATTGTCTGACCTTGAGTTAATTAAATTGATTTCATTTTTTGTGAATGGATGTCCACTAGTGTTGGTTTCAATAAAATATTGTTGTAGTTCTGGTGCGATAGCTTTGAGCATATATCTTGCATGTCCCACTATAGGATAATCTCTGAGGATGGCATTTTTCTTTTGAAGTACATCATACCAACCCACAAAAATCAAAATAATAAGAAGGGTTAATAAGATGGATTGATCAGGTAAATAGAAATATGTTAAAATTAAAATAGGGAACAATAGAATACTGATAAGTATATAAGTTCTTCTGATCATCTTTAATAGGTTTTGGTAGAAAGGTTTTATCGCAACATTAATTTAAAGAAAAATGGGAATCAAACCTATTAAAACCTTTTTGTTATTCCTGATCGTTTTATTAATCCTACTATCTCATTTTATCGATTAAGCCTCTATGTATTTCTCCATCTTCACTTGCCAATAGATAAATTGATTTGAGCGTATTGATGGGCCAGTTTCTTTGTATCATATTGACAAATAACTTGGGCATTTTACCTTTTGGGTCTACTTGTATCTCCACCGTAATGTTGGTCTTATTGGGTGTGACCTGCACAAGTGTATATTGTAATAAATATAGTTCTCCTCTTACCCGGTCATTTCTTAATGGAAATTGTGGACTTTGAATAGATTTTGTTGAGAAGGTAACCGTAGGTAGGTATTTTTTATCAAGAACTTCCCATTGAGACTGTAAAACATATTCTCGATCTTGTATGGGCCACATCATTTTATAATGCTCATACGATTTAAAGGATAGTGCTTCTTTATCAACATTAAAAGAATAATGTTCATTAATGCGATTGATCCATTTTTTTCTTGATGCTATATCTTCTAAAACAAAAGCAACTCGAGGTAAACCAATAGGAAAAGTGGTACTGGCTTTAAAAGTTTTCAGATGATTTTGGGCATTCTCATTTATCTCAAGGTTTGCATTGATCTTTGAAGAAATAGTATGCATACCTAAGTGTCTCCAATTCTCTACAATAGTGTGTGTACTCATTTCATTCATAGCTTAAGGTCTATTATTATGACAACATTTAGCTTGAAATAATTCCTTGATCGATAGGTTATTTTGAGTACAAAACTGTATAAGTTGAAAAGAGAAAAGATCATCAATAAAGGGTAAACTGAATTGATGATCTTTTTATATTATGCTGGATTAATAATCTTGTCTAGGTCTTCCATGAACGCTGAAAGTACAAAAGGATCTAGGTTAGAGTGATCAAATGTAACAGATAAAGGAATGAACCATTTTTCTCCTTGCTGATACCTTTTACCAAAGTAGAAGAATGGCCTTGCAGAGTCTAATGCGGAAGCATGTAATTGAAATCCTGTAAACTGTAAATTAGGAAGGTTTCCAATAAAGTGAGCAGTCGCCCAAACAATAGGAGGTAAAGGTTCAAAATTACCATCACCTACTTTGTTAAAAGCACGATCTACACATTTTCTATAATTCACAAAAAACTCTTCTAAGGTAGAGAAAGCAGGGTTTTCTACTAAGATTTCAGTAAAACGAGTATCTCCACCAACAGCAATTGGAGAAAAAACAGGAAGATTGTCAAAAGAATACCATTCACCTTCAATCATTCTGTAATTAAAGTATGGATGTTTTTTCATATTTTGAACAAGTGCCCACATCAGAAAACCTGTAAATGATGCTCCTTGCATCTTTTTTAAGGTATTCTTGTAGTAATCCATTCCCTTAGTTACATCCACCTGAAGTGTCATCTGTAAGTTAGGTTCTCTAACAATCTCTTTATTGTGGAAGAAATTTAATGACCACTGTTCGTAAGAACTGATCTTACTGAAGTCAATTTTTTTACCACCGAATTTCTCTAAAATCTCTTGCTTTTCCATAATACCAATGTTTGGGCTACAAATATGAAAATTATAAATCGATTGACCTTTCCTGTTGACTAAAATTAAGAATTAGTAAAGGTTGTAATTCTTGTAGTGGATATGATCATAAATATCTTTTGATATCGTATAAAATCCACTATTTTAGATAGACCAAAACAAAAAACACTATGCAGACTATCACTGTCGAACAAATTAAATCAATTCCTACTTTTACTAATGTTCCTGACGATCAATTACAATGGATGATTGATAATGGTACTTTAAAAAAGTTTACCAATAAAGAAAAGCTGTTTGAACCTGGATCCAAAGCAGAGTTTATGTTTATAGTTCTCGAAGGAGAATTTAGAGTATATCAGCTGAATGAGAAAGAAACTAAGTTCTTGGATACGGTAGGAAAAAACACTGTATCGGGTGTATTACCTTTTTCGAGGATTCAGCAATATTCTTCCTTATGTTATTCCTGTGGTGATAGTTATTGTTTTCTATTGCCAAAGGAGAAAATCGGAGATATGATTCGCAAGCATTACGAGTTAACCGAATGCTTGGTACATTCAATGACCACTAGAGTAAGGGAATTTACTAAACAAGCATCACAGAATGAAAAGCTAATGGCGTTAGGTAAAATGAGTGCAGGCTTAGCCCATGAGTTGAATAACCCAGCTAGTGCAATGGCTAGAAGTGGTAAGGAGCTGAAAAGGCATTTATCATCTGTACCTCAAAAATTTAAAGCCATCATGAAAATGAGTGTGGATGATGAATCAATCGATTTTGTGAACGAGTTGATTCATTCGAAACTAAAGGCTGATCTACTTCCATTATCCACTTTGGAGAAAAGTAACCTTGAAGACGATCTATTAGACTTTTTAGAGGAAAAGAATGTGAACGATGCAGATGAGATTGTCGAAGCATTAGTGGAATATCAATTTGATGAAGATGAATTAGAAGAAATGTTTGATGTGACCGGAGAAAAGAATTTCGCTCCAACAATCATTTGGGTAGCAAGTCAGTTGGTCACAGAAAAAATGGTGAACGATATAAAAGACTCCTCTGACCGTATTTCATCACTGATAACATCTATCAAATCTTTCTCTTATATGGATAGAGGGCAGGATATGACCACTACAGATATTCATGAAGGGATTCAATCCACCCTAAAATTATTAGAACATAAAATCCAGAAACAAGGACATCAGTTAGACCTTAAGTTGGACGTTAACTTACCTCATATTAAAGGTATGCCAGGACAATTAAATCAGGTTTGGATGAACATTCTTGCCAATGGTATTGATGCATTAGAAGAGAAAAAAGGAGTGATTACAATTGTTACTTCTTTTGATATTGAAAATGTAAAAATAGAACTGATTGACAATGGATCAGGTATTCCTGAAGAAATTCAAAACCGAATATTTGAACCCTTTTTCACTACAAAAGGCGTTGGAAAAGGCACTGGTTTAGGGTTGGATATTACCAAAAAAATAATTGACAGACATCAAGGAAAGATCAAAGTATCAAGTACTCCTGGACATACAAATTTTACAATAATACTACCAATCGATAATAAAATATAGATGGCAAAGAAACCGATATTATTACTCGTAGACGACGACCCTCAGGTATTACAAGCGGTGAAGGGTGATATGAGAAATAAATACAAGAAAGAGTTTAAAATTTTAGCTACAACTTCTGCTCAAGAAGCGTTGGACTTAGTGAGAGAGCTCAAAAATAAAGGAGAAGATATTGCCTTATTTTTGAGTGATCAGAGAATGCCAGAGATGCAAGGAGTGGACTTTCTTGAGAAAGCAAAAGAAGTGTACCCTACTGCAGGTAGAGTGTTATTAACAGCCTACAGTGATACAGATGCAGCTATTAAATCTATCAATGCAGCACAAATTGATTATTATTTATTGAAGCCTTGGGATCCTCCAGAAGAGAAATTATACCCAGTTATAGATGATATTCTGTTAGAGTGGCAAGCAAACCATAGGCCTGCATTCCAAGGGATACGCATTATGGGGTACCCTTTCTCTAAATTATCTCATGATATAAAAGACTTTCTTGCTACGAATCTGATCCCTTACAAATGGTTGGATGTAACTAAGGACGAGGAAGCAATTCAACTTGTTGAAAGTAATCAATTAACGTCTGCCGATCTTCCTGTAGTAATTATGGAAGATGGTACTATTGTTAAACAGCCTGCACCTTCAGAGTTAGCAGGACACTTAGGTTTTAATGATGCAGCGAAAGAGGAGGTCTACGATGTTGTGATTATTGGAGCTGGTCCCGCAGGTTTGGCTGCTGCAGTATATGGTGGTTCCGAAGGGTTGAAAACCCTGTTAATTGAAAGAAAAGCCCCGGGAGGTCAGGCAGGAACAAGCTCTAGAATTGAAAATTACTTAGGTTTTCCTAAAGGTTTAAGTGGTCAAGACTTAGCCAGAAGAGCGATCACACAAGCTACCCGATTTGGGATAGAGTTTTTGAACCCGAAATCAGTAAAAAAAATCGATTTCGTTGATAAGTATAAGGTATTAACCTTGGAGAGTGGTGAAGAAATCAAATCCAAAAGTATTGTACTCACTACAGGTGTAGATTATAGAAAGTTAATGACTGATGGATTACCTGAGCTTACAGGTGCTGGGGTCTATTATGGAGCAGCAACGACTGAGGCCAATTCATGTAAAGATTGTCCTGTATTTGTTGTTGGAGGGGGAAATTCTGCAGGTCAAGGTGCCATGTATTTATCTAGGTTTTCTAGCCATGTAACAATATTGATACGTAGAGAGGATCTCTCCTCCACGATGTCTCAATATCTAATTGATCAAATTGCTGCAACACCAAATATCACCGTTCAACCGTTTTCTCAAATTGTAAAAGCCAATGGATCTGAACAGTTAGATAGCTTAGTGATTGAAGATATAAAATCTAAAGAAAAAGAAGAACATAAGGCAAAGGCAGTATTTATTTTTATTGGAGCAAAACCATATACAGAGTGGCTTCCTGCAACTGTCACAAAAGATGAAAAAGGATTTGTAAAAACAGGTAGAGACCTGACAGGAAACACCTTTAAAGCCCAATGGAAAGAAGAAAGGGATCCTTACCTTTTAGAAACGTCTATTCCGGGAATTTTTGCGGCAGGAGATGTCCGTTCTGGTGCAATGAATAGAGTAGCCTCAGCTGTTGGAGAAGGGGCAATGAGTATTTCTTTAGTTCATAAATATTTAAGTGAGTTCTAAATATGATTATCTATAAGGCAAATGACAATTGGTTTGGCGACATTAAACACCTAGCTAAAAGCTGGACCATGGTGAGAGTAATGAGAACAGTGCTATTTTTTGGTGTATACACCACTATAGTATGGTTACTTCATCTGAATTTTTTTCCTGAAAAAGACCAAAGTGTAATCAATTCGGCATTTTCATTTCTTGGTGTAGTACTAAGTATTTTGTTGGTATTTAGAACTAACAGTGCTTATGATCGTTGGTGGGAAGGAAGAAAACAATGGGGGGCATTAATCAATAATACTAGAAATTTGGCAGTTTATGCACATACCATTTTACCCAAAGAAGATAAGGGTATTCGCTTTTACTTGGCAGTACGCATTAGTAATTTTTGCCATGCTATGGTGGAACATTTAAGACAAGGTACAGATTTAGATCAACTGATTCATTTAACGGAATCAGACCATAAGAAGTATGGAAAAAGAGCACATGTACCGAATGCAATTACTCATGAAATATATGAGACTATTGTTCACCAGCATAGGGAGAAATTAATTACTGATCCTGATTTGATAAATTATGGACCTCTTCATAAATCGTTATTGGATATCATAGGAGCTTGTGAGAGAATTAAAAAAACTCCTATTCCGTTTTCATATGCAGTCTTTATGAAAGTATTTATTTCAACTTATGGATTATTGTTACCATTTGCACTAGCACCTCAGATGGCGTTTTGGTCTATTCCGGTAGTGATGTTGGTAATGTTCGCCTTTGTTGGGATAGAGTTAATGGGTGAAGAAATTGAAGACCCATTTGGTTTAGATTGTAATAATTTACCAACGGGTGATATGGCCAATACAATTCAGAATAATGTATTTGAAATTTTTGAATTGGATGAAGAGGTAGTAAAGAATGCAGAACGTAAACTTTATGATAAAGTATTCTAAAGTGCTAATAGTGAGTTCATTTTATTAATAATTGTTTCTCTCTATTATCATTTATTGAAGTTCGTGTGATAAAAATTATTTGTAGTTTTCGGTAAAAGTAAATATGTTTATAGCAAGACACCTTTAGTATTATAAATTTTACTTTTCTAGAACAATTAACTGTGTAATGACTATGAATAAGCAACAAATCACCGACTTGATTGAACAAGAAGTGGCACAAGAATCTCAGCTTCTACAAACAGCGACAGAGTATTCTTATTCTGCTGCAACTATCTTGTTTTCAAATGTCAAGAAAAAGATCCAATCTTCGTACACTATTGATGAAGAACTTCTCAACGATGTGCTAACAGATATGAAATATGATATCAGAAAAGAGTTACATACTCAAAGTAGACTATCATAACTACTAGACGTTAGTACGGTAAGAAACAATAAAGCGGTCTATCCTTTAAATTAAGGGTAGGCCGCTTTTTTATTTAGAGTGTTCCATAATCAAACAGAATGTAATATTTAATGAACGTTAACGAACACTTACCTATTCTGATATACTTTAAAATACATGTATAAATAACTGAAATTCAGTATTTTATAATTTTTTGGTACACTTGTAGTTTATGTAGTAGTGTGTGCAAACATATTATATTACTCTTAAAATAACATCATTATGAAAACTCTATTCTCAGCAACGCTATTGTCTCTTTTTGTACTGTTATCATCCTTTAATACAGTTTCTGCAGAAGAGGCACCGGCAGAAGAAAAAATGTCTTTACTGATCAAAATGGTTAATTCAGCAGATAAAAATGATTGGCAGACATTAAATAAAGCAGCCATGTTTTGTATTAATTGGAATGCAGATTTAGAATTAGCAAAACAATGGATTGAAGCCTCTATCCAGATATCAGATAATCCAGAAGCTTACGAACTTATGGGTGATTATTACCTAAGAACAGGAAATTTAAGAAAAGCTTATGGCTATTATCTAACATCATTAGAGAAAGGTTTATTCTCATTAAATAGAGAAGACTTGATTAGAATCCAAAGAAAAAACGTTACGTTCGGAAGAATGTTAATGGATTAATAAGTTCTAGATATATATGAGCCCAGGAATTGAAAAGTTTCTGGGCTTTTTTGTGTTTACATACTTCAGGGAAATTAATCGACCAATTTAGAGGGCTCTTTTTTACAGGTAAGGAAGAAGATAGAATTTTTTCTGAAAAGCATTGTTTATTGAGTTAGGTTGGATGTATACTTTTTGAAACCTCTAATCTTGATCAACGATGAAGCTTATATGTACTCTTTTATTTATGACGATAGCCTTGAATAGTTTGGGTAATGATCATAAAAGAAAAAGTAAATCTCCTAATATTCTTATTATCGTTTCTGATGATCAGGGATGGGCTGATGTAGGCTTTCATGGTTCTGATATCCCTACACCCAATTTGGATGCCTTAGCAAAAAATGGAATTACTTTCTCTCAAGGCTATGTTAGTCACCCTTACTGTAGTCCAAGTAGAGCCGGTTTGTTAAGTGGAAGGTACCAACAGAAATTTGGGCATGAGAATAATATACCTTACGTTAACCCAACAGATAATGACGGTTTACCTTTAGATGAACAACTTCTTTCAGAATTCTTACAAGAAAATGGATATCAAACATGTGCAATTGGGAAGTGGCATTTAGGAGATCATCCTCGATTTTGGCCCAATAATAGAGGTTTTAACCATTGGTTTGGCTTCTATGGTGGTCATTCTGATTATTGGGGAAATTATAAGAATAATGATCCAATCCATGGTATTTTGAAAGATGGTAAACCTGTAGACAAAGAAGAACTCACTTACCTGACCGATGATTTTAGTACAGCAGCAATCAATTATATAGAAGCATATACAAAAAGTGATTCCCCATTTTTTATGTATTTGGCTTATAACGCACCACATGCACCAATACAGGCACCGAAGAAATATCTGAACAAAGTAAGTCACATCGAAGATGGTGAAAGAGCAGCTTATGCCTCATTAGTAGTAGGGATGGATATAGGTATTGGTAAAATCGTTCAAAAGTTAAAAGAAGAAAATGTATATGAAAACACAATTATTATCTTCTTAAGTGATAATGGCCCACATATTATGGGAGCAAGTGGGTATCCATTCAGAGGACATAAAGGTATGTTGTTTGAAGCCGGTATAAGAGTTCCTTTTATTATTTCTTGGCCCGAGCAATTACCAAGTGACACAACGTATGATGTACCGATCTCTTCATTAGATCTTTTCCCAACAGTCGCATCTGCTGCAAAATTAAAAGTTAAAAAGAAAGTAGATGGGGTGGACTTATTGCCATTTCTTACTGAAAAACAGAATGGAGATCCACATAAGACTTTGTATTGGAGGTATTCGGATGGAGCAGGATACGCCATACGACACAAAAATTATAAGTTGATTTACTCTGGGTATAAAGAGAAACATTTCCTCTTTGATCTAGACAAAGACCCTTATGAGACGAACGATTTATTTGATAGTGAAAAACAGGTCGCTCAAAAATTATCACAAATGTATAAGGATTGGAATGGGGAAACAGTTCCTGCAAAATGGCAAGACCCTCATGCAGAAAATGTATTGAAAGAAGAGAAGAAAAGGCAATACTTTATTGACAAGGCATCTAAAGGTGAAAAACAAAATCAAGATAGTTAGTGGGGGCATATCAACGATAAATTAGGGGGTGAAACTTCATACTTTAGAAATTGGTTGATGTATAACACTATATCGTTGTAAGTTGTGATCGGTATAAATGAATGAACTATTTACAAACATGGCAAAAACTTACTTATTAATACTTGTAGCATTGAGTATTCTATCTTCTTGTTCATCAGAGAAGCAAGAGAAGAAACCAAATATCTTGTACATTATGTCGGATGATCATACTTCGCAAGCCATTGGAGCATATGAGAGTAGACTTAGTGTATTAAACCCTACACCGACAATTGATCAATTAGCGAAAGAAGGAGTATTGTTTCAAAACGCTTTTTGTACCAACTCAATCTGTACACCATCAAGAGCTACGATTTTAACAGGACAATATTCTCAGACCAATGGAGTATTGGATTTAAGTGGAAAATTATCTCCAGAAAATCAGTATTTACCTCAAGAAATGAGAAAAGCCGGGTACGAAACAGCTATGATTGGTAAATGGCATTTAGTTGAAGAACCTGCTGCTTTTGATTACTATAAAGTATTACCTGTACAAGGAAAATATTTTAATCCTGTATTTAGAGAAAGGGGAGATAAACAGTGGCCCAAAAATACGTCGAAATATAAGGGACATTCTTCTGATAGAATTACCGATATATCATTAGAATGGTTGAGAAATAGAGAAGATAAATCGAAACCATTTTTCTTAATGCACCATTTTAAGGCACCTCATGATTTCTTTGAATACGCACCGAGATATGAGGAGTATTTAAAGGATGTTGAAATTCCAGAACCTAAAAGCTTATATGATAATAAAAATAATGGATCTATAGCAACAAAAGGAAAGGACAATGCACTTATCCATAAAATTGGATCATCGATATCTCAACGTAATACAGGTAGAGATATGGGAAAGGATTTAAAGATAGATCAGTCTTTAACAGGAAATGCTTATACACACGCTTCTTATCAAGAATACCTAAAACGTTATTTGAGATGTGTAAAAGGAGTTGATGATAATATTAAGCGTTTATTGAATTACTTGGAAACTACAGGTGAGTTAGAAAATACGATCATTATTTATACTAGTGATCAAGGAATGATGCTTGGAGAACATGATTATCAAGACAAACGTTGGATGTATGAAGAATCGATGAGAATGCCATTTATTGTACGTTATCCTAAGAAGTTCCAAAAAGGCATTAAATCTGATGCGATTATCAATAATACCGACTTCGCACCAACACTAATCGACCTTGCTCAGAGTAATATTCCTGAGAAAATGCATGGAAAGTCTTTCGCGTCTATTTTAGAAACAGGAAATGAACCGACTGATTGGCGAAAGTCAACCTACTATAGATATTGGATGCATATGGCTCATAAACATGCCAACCCTGCTCACTTTGGTGTTAGAACAAAACAATATAAACTCATTTTTTTCTATGGAAAACATTATGACCCAGAAAACCATGAAGGTGAATGGGGAGGTGACTATAATTTTGAAACACCTGTGGCATGGGAATTATATGATTTAAAAAATGATCCTCATGAACTCAACAATGTTTATGGTCAGGAGGAATATGCAGAAGTCGTTAAATCATTGAAGTCAGAATTGATCCATTTAAGAGAAGAGTTTGATGAAACGGATGCTAATTATCCGATTCTTGCAGAGGTAATTGATGAAAATTTAAAATCATAATAGCGAAATAGTGATATAATCATAGTTAGATATAATAAGTATATTATTAAAGAGGTACCAAATTGGGACCTCTTTTTTTATTTCCTTTCAATTGCTGATAACACTGTTAATTATACCTATCCCCTTTTTCTCCTATATATTTTTACTTACATTGCGATACTGGTAATGTCTATAAACAAACATTTTTTAAACGATTTATCATAAGTTTCTTAATATCAATTCATTAATCAATTAGTAATTACTGTTTATTTTAAAGCTCTATTCTTTTGTTATATAAAATGAAAGATAAGAGAAAAGCCAGATGTGATACAATACCTACCTTTAGGATAGATTTTAACAGGATGGAAGACACCAGCATTTTAAACTTTTTACTGGGAAGAGTACATCAACAAAGTATGACTTTTTAATAACAACCGAAATGAAGATTCAAAAGAAATTAATAGTAGCGGCTTCAGTTTTTGTGGCAACATCATTAAATGTATTTGCACAAGAAGCAGCAACAGGAGAAACTGCAGCAGCAGTAGAGGTAATGAAAGGTAAGAAAGTATACCTAAAGTCAACAGCTACAGTAGGGGCAACTTCTTCTTATTGGAAAATTAATCAAGATAAAGCCGTTAGTAACGAAAAACTAACAATGAAAGGTGTTGAATATAAAAAAGGTCTTGGTGTTCACGCACCATCAAAGCTTATTTATGAAGTACCACCGAAGGCAGAGTTTTTCTATGTAGTACCTGGTGCTGATGATGCCCACCAAGGTTTATTAAAAATGAATATTTTAGTTGATGGCAAAGAAGTATTTACTACGGGTAACATCAAAAGTAAGTCGGATAAATATATGCCTAAAATGGTAGCCATTGATGTAAAAGGTGCTTCCAGCTTAGAATTAGTGGTAGATCAACTAGAAGAGAATGGCGGGGATCATGCAGACTGGGCGGAAGCTTTTTTCGTTGAAGGTAAGAAAGAAAATGCTCCAAAGGATGCAAAATATGCTAAAGCGTTTAAGCAATCGTTAGAAGATGATGAGTTACCTGGTGCAAAAGTATATTTAACAAAAGAAAAAGCTTCTTTAGTAGATTCTTTCTGGAAAGTAATGAACGATGAAGGTATTGAAGGAGGTAAAATCAGTATCTCAGGAAAAAAATATAACCATGGTTTGGGTGTACATGCACCGTCAAAATTAGTATTCCCTATTGAGTCAAATTATAAGACTTTTGCTGTAATACCTGGTGCCAATGATTCAAATGGAGGTCTTATTAGAATGAGAATTTTAGTAGACAACAAAGAAGTGTTTAATAGCGGACCTATCAGAAGTCAAAAGCAGAAGCCGGAGTTATTACAAATCGATGTTCAAGGCAAGAAAGAAATTACGTTAATTGTAGATGAAGAAGATGGTGACAAAGGTGGAGACCATGCAAGTTGGGCAGGCGCGTATTTCATGATCGATGGCGATACAAAATAAGTAAGTAATTCTTTACTTTAGATATTATAGAAAGCCTACATCTAGAGTAGGCTTTTTTTATAAAAACACCCTCAACTGGGCTAAAAACATGATACATTAATTATCAGCAAAGCTTTGAAATATTTAAACCTATCAAGTTTTAGTATTCAATATACCTTTACCTAACACACAATACGTACAATCGAAAATTACTTGAAATGAAAGAACTGATAATAAAATATTTGACTACTCTTTTATTGATTTGTGGACTATTCCTACAATCAAATGCTCAAAAATCTGCCTCAGATGTTTGGAAAGACTACGATCCCAGAGCGGAAGATCTCAATATAGAGGTGATCAAAAAATGGGAGAACAATTACGGTACTATTGAATATGTTCGATACAGTGTTGGAAAATTAGAAGGGACGAACCGTTCAGCTAATCCAATTATGGCGGCTTATTTTGGTTATCCTAAGGATGCTAAAAATGTACCGGGCATTGTTCATATTCATGGAGGTGGACAAAAAGCAGAGAAATCTAGAGTAGAAACTTGGATGAAAATGGGTTATGCTTGCATCAGTATTAACTGGGGAGAAAAGCCATTTGAAAACGGTTTGCCAAATACAGAATGGGACGGTTTGGCTGTGGGTTTCTTAGGAAAAGCAGAAGGTCTTGGTTTTGAAAATAAAGTAAAGCCAAGAGAACATACTTTGTATAAAGAGGAAAACCCATTTAATAGTAGTTGGGTGCCGATCTCAATTTCAGCAAGAAGAGCGATTACATTCTTAGAAGAAAGAGAGGAGGTAGATCCGAATAGAATTGGTGTAGAAGGCCATTCCATGGGTGGTTTTGCTACTGTAATGACCGCTAATGATGATAGAATTAAAGCAGCAGCTCCGTCAGTTGGTGGTTCTGGATATTTAATGAATGATATGTGGGGTTTGCCAAAGAGTAGACGACATATGAGAGAAGACGATGGGTTAGATTTATACCAAAAAACAATTGCTTCACATGCCTATTGGCCTTTGATTAAAACACCGATTTTGTTTTTGGGAGCGACGAATGATTTCAACTCTCCAACGGAGAATATCATTAAATCAATGTCTCTTTTACCAGAGGGTACGGAGAATATGTTGGTACTTACACCTCATTTAAATCACAGGTTTACGGAAGAGACCAATGCTGCCCGTTTCCTTTGGATGGATGCACATGTAAAGGGTGATTTCAAATTCCCGAAAACATCATCTTCAGAATTAAAATTAAAGACGAAGAAAGGTATCCCTGTGTTTACAGTAGAGGTAGATAAATCAACAGATTTACCAATAGAAAAAGTAGAGATTTTTTATGGATACAGCAGAGACCCTAGAAACCGTTTCTTCCATACTGCAGTTAACGTCACTGAAAAGAAAGGGAAGTATTCGGCAGAGTGTCCTGTATTTGATGTAGACGAACCATTATTTGCTTTTGCGAATATCACTTATAAAATAGAACGCACTATTCCTTCTTATCCAGGAAAAGAGGAAACGAACTTTTTTACGATTAGTTCGGAATATCAAATAGCCTACCCAGAAGATATCAAAGCAGCCAAAGTAAAAGCAACGGAAAGAAGACACGCAGTGATCGATGATTTCTCTGATGATATGCAAGATTGGTATACGTTATTCAGGCATAATTATCGCCATTGGTTGTTTGGTACTCGTAAGTTAATGGATCCTTGTTTTATGGGACCTGAAGGCGGGAAATTGCAAATTCAATTGGAGACAACTGAGGCAAATAATAAGGTAGCAATTGGTATTGAAACCAACACTTGGCAAAATTACACAGGTAGAAGAAAAGAGAATTTTTATGCAGTAGTGAACTTGCCTGAGAAAGGGTTAAATACAATTACTTTAACAGCTGAAGATTTCAGAACAAACGGTAAGAAGCCATTGAAAGATTGGGATGAAATCACAGAATTAACCATATTCCCTGCTTCAAATATTAATAACTCTATGAAGGTAGAGCAGAAGTGGGAAGGAGACACTCCAACAATGAAATCTATGAAATGGATAGGTGGAGATTATTCAAAATGGAGAAGAATCTATCCTCATGAAAAACGAGGAGATGCATCTGTTCAAAAGACAATTAGCTTTGACAATGAATTCCAAGATGCTATTGATAAATCGGTCTCTAATGAAGATTTAGATCAAGAACTGAAATAATAAATAGAACAAATAGGCTAAGTATATTTTATATATTTAGCCTATTATCATCAACTATCTGAACTCCAACAATGAAACTTTTCATATACAATTTATTCCTTTTATCGGTTCTGATTAGCAATGCTTTTGCACAGAAATCAGAGAAACCTAATGTATTATTAATCTATTGTGATGACTTGGGGCCAGGCGTTTTAGGAAGTTATGGTCAGAAGCTTATCGCAACACCTAACATTGATAAGTTAGCCAAAGACGGTATGCTTTTTACAAGTGCTTACGGAGCAAATGTTTGTTCTCCAGCGAGAGCTTCAATGTTGACGGGTTTACACAATGGTCATGCTCCAAGACATACTCCAGGAGGTTTACAAAATGAGTTGTCAATTGGAGTAATAGATCAGGCAACTTTTGATAAAAAGGTAACGATCAAAAGCAATCAAGGACATTATTATATAGGGCAGATGGCTCAAAGTGCTGGGTATAATACGGCTTATATTGGTAAGTTGGGTTTTGGGTATTCAGATACTAAAGAAATGATTGATAGCTATGGTTTCGACTATCATGTGGGTTTGTATGATGCAGTGATGTGCTGGAGTTTTTACCCTCCTTATTACAGATTAAATGGGGAAACAATTCCATTGCCTAACAATCCGAAGTTAACCAAAAGAGAACCTAATTGTCCATTGGTTGGAGGAGAAAATATGACGTATGTAGAAGATGTTTGGGTAGATCATGCTTTGAAATATATGGAAGAGAAGAAAGACGAACCTTTCTTTATGATCTATGCGACGCAATTACCACATGGTCCAGCTTCTATTGCCCCAAAAGATTTTAAATATAAAGGTCATGAAGGATGGACCAAAAAAGAACAGGTATTTGCTTCGATGATTTATAAACTAGATCAGTCGGTGGGGAAGTTATTAGATAAGCTAGATGAACTAAACCTTTCGGACAATACCGTAGTGATTTTTACAGGAGATAACGGTCATGAACCTCAATCTTATGTAAACATGAATCCAAATGCAAAGGATCCTGATATCGTTTATGATTACAGCTCAAATACTTTTGATCAAAGCAAAGTGAAAAAGGAAAAGAAAAAGGAGTATTGGAATGGTCATCATCAAGGAGAAGATATTTTTGAGGGGACTTTAGGAAGAAGAGGAATCAAAAGACATAACCATGAAGGAGGGATTACCATTCCTTACATCGCAAAATGGCCCAAACATATTAAAGCAGGTAAGAAAAGTGATTTTATCATCACTGATTATGATATTATGCCTACTGTAGCTGATTTGATGGGCGTAAATCTTGAGGTGACTGATGGCATTTCGTATCTTCCTACATTACTTGGAAAAGGCAAGCAGAAATCACATGATTTTATATTTTTCAAATGTACAACGGGTGTGTCTCAAGATGTGATTATTAAGGACGGTTGGAAGCTAATCAATGAAAGAGATATAGAAAAAAGTGACTTCGAAACACAAGAGAAAGTATATAAATGGGCACTTTATCATCTAGATAAGGATCCTTACGAAAAGAAAGATTTAGCGGCTAAATATCCTGAAAAAGTAAAGGAATTGAAAGCGTTGATTCGACAACAAAACCAACCACTTTCAAGGGCGAATTAATCGTCTGACTAGACTACAATTTTTTGATCTATTGATGGAATGACAATGAAGAAAACAAAATACCTATTCACTCTATTGACTTGCCTATTTGTCCATCTAAGTGGGGCACAAAACAAACCGAATATTGTCTTGATTAATGTAGATGATATGGGTTGGAAAGATGTGAGCTATATGGGCTCAAAGTTCTATGAAACACCTAATATCGATGATTTGGCATCACAAGGTATCATTTTTTTGAACGGTTATGCAGCTTCTGCGAATTGTGCACCAAGTAGAGCCTGTTTGATGTCTGGACAATGGACGCCAAGACATGGAGTGTATACAGTAGGTCCATCAAATAGAGGAAAAGTAGAAGATAGAAAGCTAATTCCAACGGAAAATACATGGTACCTATCCAAAGATTTTGAGATCATCCCTCAGGTTTTACAAAAGAATGGCTATACAACTTGTCATGCTGGTAAATGGCATGTAGATGATGATCCAACAGGTTTTGGTTTCGATTACAATTATGGAGGTGGGAAAAATGGTCACCCGATAAGCTATTACCCTCCTTATAAAAATGTGAAAAGTTTAGAAGAGGAAGGGGATATGTATTTGACAGACCTTTTAACGAAGAAATCAATTGGATTTATAGAAGAGGCTGAAAAACCATTCTTCTTATATTTCTCTACTTATGCAATTCATACACCGATTAACCCTGTAAGGTCACTGATTCCTAAGTACAGAGCCAAAGAAAAAGATGGAGGGCATAAGAATGTCAATTACGCTACGATGATCGAAAACCTTGACCGAAATATAGGTTTATTGATTGAGAGTTTAAAAGAGAAAGGAGTGTATGAAAACACATTGATCATTTTTACTTCAGACAATGGAGGTTTGCATGGAATCACAGATCAAAAACCACTTAGAGCAGGAAAAGGAAGTTACTATGAAGGAGGGATCAGAGAGCCTTTCTTCTTTGTATGGCCTAATAAATTGAAGAAGCCGAGAACGTCAGATGTTCAAATCACCAATATGGATATCTACCCAACAATCTTAGCTGCTGCAGGTATTAAAGATCACCAAGGAAACCTTGACGGTGATGACTTATTGCCTGTTTTGAAATCAAAAAATAAGAAATTAGAACGTACACTTTTCTGGCATTTCCCTATCTATTTACAAGCCTATGTGATGAAAGGATTTGTACCTGAACACAGAGATCCATTGTTTAGAACTAGACCGGGATCAGCGATGAGAAAAGGCAATTGGAAGCTGCATTATTATTTCGAAGACAAAGGCATTGAGTTATATGATTTAGCCAATGATCTAGGAGAGCAGAACAATATTGCAAGTCAACACCCTGAAGTTGTTAAAGAACTAATGGCTGAATTAGAGCAATGGTGGAAAGAGACAAACGCACCTATTCCTACAGAGTTGAATCCGAAATATCAGCCTCAGAGTAAGTAATTGAAAGAATATAAAGAAGCAAACATTAAAACTAGAGAATTGAATAAGAGCAAATTAAGATTATTAAGATTTAATTTTTTAATCATTGGATTTTTGATGATAGGATGTAAAGGTGATGAACTCACCCTACCTGTTTTTTCTGAAAATCTTACTCTACCTACTTTTTCTGAAAATATTGTTTTTGAAGAATTTAACCAAGATTGTGATTGGGAGCTGAAACAAACTGATGCAGCTAGTATGACATTAGAAAATGGTGGATTAGTGGTAGAGAAATTTCAAAAATCTACTGAAAATAATTTCTGTTTATGGTATGCAAAAAATATAGAAACTTTTGATACATCTAGTGATTTTTCAATGGAGTTTGATGTGGAAATTATAGAAGGTTCACAGGATTATATAGCAGAGTTTGATATTGCATGGGGACAGATAAGTGGTAAAGAAAAATCCTTTTATCAATTTACATTGAGTGATAAAGGAGTATGTAGAATTAATAAATTTGATAATACTATTGATGGTAAATATTGGAGTTATTTGAAGGAGATTACTCTTCTAAACGTGAATGAAGGCGACGTAAATCATATCAATATCATTCAGCATCAAGGAGAAATGTTGGTGATGTTTAATGAAAAGGAAATCTTCGAATTTCAAACATCTACAGTACAAGGAGAAGATATAGGGTTTATTACATGTCAAAAGGTTAAATGGCAACTTGATAATTTAAAAATTACAGATAAAGTATTACCTCAATAAGAAATATAATTTTTAGTTAACCATATTTCATCATTACTAAACCATGGAAATCAAAAGAAACTTCATTTTATTAATTGTATTGATTAGTATATTCTCTTGTACTAAAATTAATAATAAAAGTACTCCAGAACCTGCTTATTCAACAGAATTAGATAGAGCTGCCACTGGAGAATGGTGGAAAGTAGCGAAAGAGGCAAGAGAAGGAAAAATCAAAGCGAAATACAATTTTCCGGATAGTATTGTGGTTACAGGTCGTCATTTTTTAGACTTAGAATGTCCAAGAGATGAGGTAGTAGCATTTGCTCTTTACACAGTGCATGATAATATTTTGAAGTTATCAGCTCAACTCTACCCTTTATTTCCAGAGGAAACTAGAACAGTTCGACTAGAAATTCAAAAAGAAAATGGTGAATGGGAAGAAATACAAATAGCTGAAGTAAATGAGTTAGGCTGGTCTACTTTATTTAGAATAGAAGGTTGGGATGAATCAAAATCAGTTCCTTATCGAGTAAGACATGGTGAGAAAGCATTTTTTGAGGGAGAAATACGAAAAGCTCCTAAGAAAGATGAAATTGTAATGGTAAGTATGTCTTGTAATTCTTCAAGAGATAAAATGGGACGCCCGAATTATATTCGAAATATTAATGCAATTGACCCTGATGTTTTATTTTTCGCTGGCGATCAACATTATGATCACACTGAACATACAGCAGGCTGGATTATGTGGGGGACTCAATTTAAAGATGTAATTAGAAACAGACCAGTAATTACCATACCAGATGATCATGATATTGGACAAGGAAATTTATGGGGTGAAGGTGGTATTAAATCTAAAACTGAACCTGGTGATTGGGGAGGTTATTTTTATGATGCAGAGTATGTAAAGCAAGTTGAAAGATGTCAAACATCTCATCTACCAGACCCATATGATGCAACGCCAATAGCTCAAGGAATCGGTGTTTATTATACCAATTACAGATTAGGAGGAGTTGATTTTGCGATAATCGAGGACCGTAAATTTAAGACTGGACCTAATGGTAAAATTCCTCAGCAAGGACCAAGACCAGATCATATTAGAAATCCAGATTATGATCCAAAAAGTATTGACTTAGATGGCTTAAAATTATTAGGAGACCGTCAACTTGACTTCTTGAATAAGTGGTCGGAAGATTGGACTGATGGAACACAAATGAAAGCAGTTTTATCCCAAAGTCCATTTGCAGGAACTTCGCATATTCATGGAAGACCTGATAATAGGTTGCATGCAGATTTGGATTGCCATGGGTGGCCTCAAAAAGGGAGAAACAGAGCGCTTAAAGAAATAAGAAAAAGTTTCTCAGTTCATATTACTGGTGATCAACATTTAAGTACACTTTTACATTATGGTATTGATGAATACAATGATGGACCATGGTCTATTGTTTCTCCTGCAATTGTCAATAGTATTTATGGAAGATATTGGCACCCTGAAGATGAAAAAGCGGGAGGAAATGCAGAGAAGAATGCACCATTACCTTGGACTGGAGAATATAAAGATGGGTTTGATAATAAAATTACGATGTATGCTTATGCTAACCCTGATAGTAAAATAGCAAAGAAAAGTAGAGCAGCAGGTTTTACCGTAGTAAAATTCAATAAAAAAGATAGAACAATTACAGCTGAAACTTGGGATCGATTTGCTGATCTAACAGATAAAAATGCAAAACCGTATCCTGGTTGGCCAAGAACAATCGATCAGCTAGATAATTTTAATCCTAAATCTTGGGAAACTTTAGCAACATGCAATTTTGATATTGAAAACCCTGTGGTTCAATTAATAGATGCTGAAACAAATGAAGCTTTATACACAATTAGAATCCAAGGAAATACTTTTACACCTCATTCTCCAAAAGGTAAAAAGGTTATTTTGAAATATGGACAAGATAAAGCTGATAAGGTCTATCAAAAGGCCATCTAAGAAGGTAAGGTGTTAAAATTCAATCACCTTCAGTAAAGACAATAAAAATTAATACTAAAAGAAGTCCTTTAACACATTCATCTGATGAGTTAAAGGACTTCTTTATTTGGCTAGATTTGGAATAATTCTAACTGTTCATTACCAAGTGGCACTAATTTATCTGAACAGCATTTTTGTCCTTCGAAATATCATAATTGTTATTTTTAGTAGGCATAACAGCACCAGTCTTTTCTCTCCATTCATGTAGCTTTTGTTTCATTTTAGCCGTCAAATTAGGGTGCTCTTTGCTGATATCTTTTGTCTCTCCGATATCATTTTTAAGGTCAAATAATTCACAAGTCATATTTTCAAAGCGTTCCACCAATTTATAATCACCCATTCTAATTGCTCCTGCAGGTCCCATACTATTGACACTATGGTAGTGTGGCATATGGAAATAAATGGCTTCTCTATCTAATTTAGCCTTACTATTTTTTAATAGAGGTTTCAGACTAATACCGTCAACATGTTGTTCTATCTGCAGATCACTTCCAATCATATCTAAAATTGTAGGGTAGAAATCAGTCGATACAACAGGTTCTTCACAGACTTTACCCTCCTTTATTTTTTTCGGCCAATGTATAAGAAGGGGTTCGCGTATACCTCCTTCATATACCCATCCTTTACCAGCTTTTAGAGGTAAATTTGAAGTAGGAGAATTAGGATGCTTATTCGTTGATAAACCACCATTGTCTGAGGTGAAAATGATGATTGTATTATCTGCTAAGCCTTCTTCTTTTAATGTTTTTAGTAATCGACCAATATTCTCGTCCATACTTTCTACCATAGCAGAATAAGTAGGGTTATTTTGATATTTACGATGATAAGAATTGAATATAGGGTCAGCTTCATTGTTATTTTGGATACCCATCTTTTTGGCTTTAGCCCTGTATTTTTCTTCTTTTTCCTTTTTACCTTCTATAGGCGTATGTACGGTATAAAACCATAAATTGAGAAAGAAGGGTTGTGTTCTATCTTCTTTAATCACCTTTATGGCTTCATCTGTTAATCGATCCGTAAGATATTCACCGGGTATACCATCTTCTAATCCAGGAACATTTGACCATTTATGTACAGGGTGTTCATAAGGAAAGAAGAAAGAGCCTGGTTGTCCTCCATTGTGACCTGCAACATTAAAATCAAAACCATGGGCTTCAGGAAAGTGTTCTTTCCCTTTTTCATGATGACTTTGCAAGTGCCATTTCCCAATATGAGCTGTAAAATAACCTTCATTTTTCAATGACTCGGCTAAAGTAAGTTCTGATGTAGGTAAACTACCAACAGATTTAGGAGGGATCAATTTATATCCTACGCCTTTTGGTCCAGCTATCCCACTATGATTCGTCATTTTTAGTCTACTTGGGTATTTCCCAGACATTATACTTGCCCTTGTAGGCGTACAGACAGGGTTAGCAGCATAGGCATTAGTAAACATCATGGACCTTTCAGCAAGTGCATCTAAATTGGGTGTTTCGTAAAAAGAACTCCCATAACAACCAAGATCTTTATAACCAAGATCATCTACTAAAATAAAGATGATATTAGGTTTGGGTTTGTCTTTAGCTTCCACATGATTGCATAAAAAAAGTGAAATCAGAAGGGTACAGATTAAATCAGAGAATCTAATTTTATAGCTCATTTCTAATTATAAGTTTATCAAAAAATCAATTCATTTCAATGCTATCAAAGTACTTATTACCAACCTGATTCTTTGCCTTATATATTTCATTACCTTGCTAAAATATAATCTACAGTAATTTTTTTTGGTAAATACTGTTCAACTTTTCTTATTGGTGTCCAATTACCTTCTTCTTCCATGATGAAACAAATTAATGATAGGAGAGAACAAATAAGTTAAACTACAAATGCCCAATTTTAAACATCAATAAATAACGTCTACTTATTCTAATAGTATGGAATCGAAATTTTTTAAGGCAAGTCTTACAATATTACTTGCGTGTTTTTTAGCGATGAACGTTTCTGCACAAACTTTAAAAGTTGCAGAGATTTTTACCAACGATATGGTAATCCAAGCAGACAAAGAAATTAGAGTCTGGGGAAAAGCCGATCCTAAATCTAAGGTTGAAGTTTTATTAGGTAAATCTAAAGTTTCTGTAGAAACAGATAATGAAGGAAAATGGAAAGCGATTCTACCTAAAATGAAATATGGAGGACCTTATCAGTTAATGGTCAGAAGTAAAGAAACAATCACCCTAAATAACGTAATGGTGGGTGAAGTTTGGTTCTGTGCTGGACAATCAAATATGCGTTGGCATGTAAGAGGTTCTAAAAATAAGAAAGAAGAAATTGCTGCTGCCAACCATCCAAATATTCGATTCTTTACAGTACCTGAATCGGGGATTGATACGCCTCAGGAAAATTTTAAAACTAAAGTAAAATGGGAAGTTTGTACGCCAGAAAGTGTAGATGATAAATCAGCAGTTGGTTACTTTTTTGGAAGAAAATTACAGGAAGAATTAAAGGGTGTAGCTATAGGACTGATCGATATTTCTTATGGAGGTTCAAGCATTAGTACCTTTATGGATGCTGAAACAGTTAAAAATTCAAAGGCTCCTGAAGGTATTGCAAATAGAAACAAAGGTTTTTTAGCTGCATATGAAAGAAGAATGGAAGAATGGAGAAAGGATACTAGCAAAAAGGAACCCTATTACCCAGAAAATTGCTTAGGATCTTTTTGTTACAACTATATGTATCATCCTTTAGTACCGTATTCTGTTAGAGGAACAATTTGGTACCAAGGGGAGACCAATGCAGGAGAGCCTGATCCTTACGTAGTATGGTTTGGTGAATATGTCAATATGATGAGAGATCGATTTGAGAACGAAGACATGCCTGTTTATTTTGTACAATTGGCAGGGTTCTTAGGCCGTAAAGGAGCTGAAATGAAATATCCATCTTGGGCAAAGTTTAGATTGGCACAAGCAGAATGTCTGAAACTGGAAAACACTGGTATGGCAACCGCTTATGATCTTGGAGAAGATTACGATATCCACCCTAAAAATAAGCAAGATGTAGGACTAAGATTATCACTATTGGCACTTAAAAATACTTATGGTAAAAAAATTGTGGCTGAAGGTCCATCGTATAAAAAATTCAAAATTGATGGAGATAAAGTGGTTATAGAATTTTCTAACGTAGCAAAAAAACTAGTAGCTTCAACAGGGAAAGACACGATTCATGGGTTTATGTATGAAACTTCTCCGGGAGTTTATGAAGATGTAGAAGCAAAAATCATAAGTAAAAATAAGATTGAAGTACCCTATAAAGAAGCTACGTTATACTTCTCATATAAAAACTATGACGTTATAGAATTGTATAATAGTGAGAATTTGCCTGTGTATCCATTTAAGGTATCTATCAATTCAACGATGTAAACTAAAGCAATTATTGGAGGTAGTAGAGTACTGTCATATATCATCAAATAGCTTCTATAGTATTGAAAACTTATCTTTTCGATGATTAAAAGTTGTCTGATAGATATGTTACTAACGAAAGCAAGATAAGAGCAAAAGTAAGTCTTACGATATCTCTAAAATTGTATTGTGATTATTTTTTCAAGCGAAAGCAAATTAAAGTATGAAAAAGATATTATTAGCCGCAACATTTATTCTGACTTCTCTTTTTGTCTTCGGACAGAAAAAGGAGAAAGGTATGGACGAGCTTTGGGGAGAAAATTCAGAAAAAGCCAACTATACAAATAAAGACTACCAATGGTATAAAGAAGCAAAATTTGCTATGTTTATTCATTGGGGGTTATATTCTGAATTAGCAGGTGAATATGAAGGAAAAAGATATTATGGGATCAATGAATGGATTATGCGTAGAGCAGCCATTAAAACAGAAGATTACCGTAAACTTGCAGATACTTTTAATCCAGTAAATTTCGATGCTGAAGAGGTGGCTCAATTGGCAGTAGATGCCGGAATGAAGTATTTAGTAATTACAGCTAAACACCATGATGGTTTCGCCTTATTTGATTCAAAAGTAAGTGATTACAATATTACAAATACTCCATATAAGAAAGATATTGTTAAGCAGTTAGCTAAAGCATGTAAGAAAAAAGGAATCCGTTTTGGTTTCTACTATTCTCAGATGCAAGACTGGAATGAAAAAGATGGTTTTGGAAATACATGGGAATTCAACGCAGATGAAGCTAACGTTCAAAAATACATGGAAGAAAAGGCACTGCCTCAAGTGAAAGAGTTAGTGACAAACTATGGTGATATTGGATGTATTTTCTTCGATACTCCAGGTCCAATAAAACATGAGCAAGTATTGGAGTTGAAAGCTTTAGTAGATAAATACCAACCAGATTGTTTAATTAACAGTAGAATTGGTAAAGGTCTTGGTGACTTCAAAACGTTAGGTGATAATGAGATACCTTCAGAACCTGTCGAAGGACTTTGGGAAACTTGTGATACACACAACAATACTTGGGCGTATAGCAAATTGGACTTCAACTGGAAAACGCCAAAAGAAGTTGCTCATAGACTTATCGATGTGATATCTAAAGGAGGAAACTACTTATTCAATATAGGTCCTAAAGGAGACGGATCTGTTCCTGAAGTTTCTGCAATGATTTTAAGAGAAACGGGTAAGTGGTTGAAGAAATATGAAGAAGCAATCTATGGTACAGATGCGATGTATTTAGGTGGTCAAACTCAGTTTGCGGCAACACAAAAAGGTAATAAAATGTATTTGTTTATTAAGGAGTGGCCGAAAGACAATAAGATTTACTTACCAAAGTTTAAATCAGGGGTGAAGAAAGCCTATTTTATGGATGATAATTTAGCGGTGACTACAACTAATTTAGAATCAGCTACTCTAGTCAATTTCCTATTAAGAATGCCAGATCCTGTAGCTTCTGTTATTGTGGTTGAGTTTGATGGAAAACCTGAACTTAATGCAGATAAAGTATTTAATACAGGACTGACAACGAAGTTGTTACCTCACGAAGCAAAACTTACTGCTTGTACTTCTGAAAAAATCAGATGGATGGAAATTTTTGGTGATTGGCATGCCGTTCCATCGATTATGAAGTGGGAAGGCAAAGGCAGTAAAGCAGAATGGGAAGTAAACGTTCCAAAAGAAGGAATGTATACAGTAACATTAAATTATGCTTGTACTGAAGCTGCGGATATGCAAGAAGGAATTCTTACTATTAATGATACAGAATATCTGTTTGTACCAACGTACAGTGGTGATAAAAAGCAAATTGAAAACAAGTTCGAGAAGAGAAGCATTCGCGTTTTCAAAGACAGAAAAATCGGAGTAGTTAATTTCGATAAAAAGGGAAAACAGACGATCTCTATCACATTAAATAGTGATAATGCGTCAAATTGGATTGATCTTGCGTCAGTGAGTTTTGAACCAATTATCCCTGTAGAGGATAACCAAATTTCCAACTAAATACATATCATAGCAAGGTATTAGTGATATCTAAAAGGTAATACTGATATCTTGCTTGAATTTTTTTATTAGATTGTATTGGGATGTCTTTGAACCACCTCATGTTATGAAAAGAATTGCAGTATTATTTTTTTTCTGTTTTTATTTAATATCAACTACTTATGCCCAATTGCCCGATGAATTGTGGCAATATGCTGGGACGAATACGTATATGTATTTTGAAAATGATATTTATAAAAACTCTCGTTTCTTTATGCAAACGGATAATCATTTTTTAACCTTCAATTATAAAAACTTTACTCTAGAACAACTTCGCCTAATCAATCAAGATGAAATAGGAAAAAACTATCTGGACAAGGAACAAAAAGAACCTTTGGACCTCTTATCCATGTTTGTAGAAATCAAAGGAACTAAATATAAAATAGTTCGTTTGGAGGATGAACAAAACTACGCTGGAGAACTTATTGAAAGTGGTAAGTTTTATCAACGAAGATATTATACAGATCTAAAATTAGAGAACGGTCCTGAGGTAAAGCTTTCCTTCGAAATATATACTTGGAATGATGTCTTAGGGTTCAAACTAATCTTTGATGAGGGTAAAATACCTATGGACAATAGTAAACTGATTATAGAATTAAAGCTTCCAGAAGATCAGTATAGTATTAAAAGCAAAAAAGGTCAGATTATCGCGAAAGCGAAAAACGGAAAGTCTTGGTTGCTTGAAAATCAGATAAATACTAATAAAGTATCAAAGGATAAAGGCGTACTCATTGCTGAAACAGCAGTGACAAATAAAGTGGCTAACCTTATTTTACATAGTGCAACATCTAATGAAGGAAAAGTAAATATTACTGCTTCGGATCTAAATAATACACATAAAGAGGTGGTAGTGAAAAAGGATGTTGAACAACAGGCTACTGTTATCTCATTAAACGATACTTTCAAACCTGTTGATGGTATGGAAAGAGTGGCATTGACATTAGAAAATACATCAGACAAACCACAATTACAGCGGTTAATCTTTCAAAGATTGAAAAGTGTAAGAGCTATAACAGGAGTGTCTATCATTTTAAGAGACAAAGAAGGCCATCCAACAGGTATACCCATTCAGATTTCTAAAAACTGGCATGGACAGAAAAATACTTGGTTTAAGTTTAGGGGACCATGGCTGAGGGCTTATACAATGGTAAGTCTTCCACCAAATTCTACAGTAGAACTAGAACTTTCGAAAGTTTCAGGATTCTGGGGAACATTACCAGCTGTTTCTCATAACCAATTATCCTTAACAGGATGGGGAAAAAAGAGAATTGGTAATCATCAGCTTTGGGACCAGACAGCAATGGGTGCCTTTGGCGAAAGTATTTGTTATGAACCGGACGGGGGACAGGCAAATACGTTAATTACAGACGTTAGGCCATTTTTAATAAAAAGTGATGACGACAGTAAAATAGGCCCTAGGAAGTGGAGTTGGACTCCCAATGTGGGGGGAGGAGACTTTATGCGTGTTTACGATGAAAAAGGAACAAAACATAAGATCAAGAGAATCAAATCACATATAAAACGTAATTGTCCCAACCTTACTGAGGTAACCTATACTGGAGTTACAAGCGATGATGCAGCAAATTATAGTTTGACAGCTAGCATTATGCGAAATGATGATTATGTAAGAGGTGTCTACACCCTAGAGGTTGAAGTAAATGATACTTTTAATTTTGATCGATTAGCATTAGCACAGTTTGGTTCAGAGACTTATTCTTATTCTGTTGAAAATAAGATAGCATGGGGCAACGCTGAAGGATTGATTAAAGAAATGAACAACATTCACAAGGAAAAGCAATACACAAATAAGGACCTTATCATTGAAGGTAAAAACCCTTGGTTTAGCATGCATGAAGCAAAAAACATGGAAAGTAATAATTATGCTGTATGGGGAAATAAGGGTGTAGTACTGAAAGAATGGTCGGCTAAAATTGGAGGGCAGAAAATAGCACCAAGATTTTCTACCTATTCATCTAGTAAGACAAGAGCCAAAGAGCCGGTTACTTTAGTAGAAGTGAATTTACCTTCTGATATAAAACAGTTACATAAAGGGGATAAAATTAGAATGGTGATGGAGCTTTGTGTCTTCCCACAGGAAGCTAAAAGTTATTATGGAACTAATGAAGAGTTTAGAAAAGCACTAGTGAAAGATGAGAACACTTGGCGATTAATGTGGAGAGAATCTTTGCAAAACGATGTAAAAGTGAAGGTCAAGAAAGGGAAAGTTGTTCGTAACTATCCGTTGAAGATTCAAGCAAAAAACAATGAGGTGAGCGTGGATCTTGCTAATGGATTAGGGTATGTGCCTGTAACAGTTTCTAATCTATCGGACTATAAAGACTTTAATTTTACTTTTAAATACGAAGGAAAAGAAATAGTTTTTGATCAAGAGCGATTCGGTAATGACTATTACCAGGTGGATTATGATCCAACAAATAAGACATGGGAGGTCACTTTTTCAGTACCTACAGATAATCATTCATTAGAAAACTAAGACAATAAACAGATACAAAAGACTTACTTATACACCTTTAAAGTGAGTCTTTTGTAAACAAATAATACTAATTGTATTACAATTAACTCTCAACTTAGTTATTGATAATTAAAGTATTATCAATGTTAAAACTAGACCAATAACTTATTTAATATACTAGGAATTGTAAGTGTAATATTACTATCAGTAGGGATATACTATTCTGTATCTCAAACTAATAAGTAACATTGAGTGTAAACCGTAATTATAAAGAATAATAGACAGACATCATTCACTTAAACAAACATTTTATTTAAGTGATTATCGATAGAAGCATATACATTTAATTTTTAGAAGAAAAGTTAAAAAGTAATTATTATTAATAGTCATTATACACAAGTTGAACACTGTTCTGCTTGTGTTTTTTTTTGCTCATTAGGTATTTTTCATCTATTATCACCGTTGTTATATTTTTCACTTGAACTTTAATAGCATCTGTTATTTTTAAGCGTATGTTAAGCTTATTGTTATCTTAAAATAGTTCAAATTTTATCATTTAGATAGTTACCCTATTTATTGAGTTAATGCTTTGAAATAACAATTTAGCACTAGCTAACACTTATCTTACTTGTGAATTATATTAGTACAAAATTGATAGAAATACACTCTAAATACTATAAAATAGCTTGTTTTTAGAGTTGATAGATGAAGACAAACTTTTGAAAGATGTATAATTTACAGTTAAAATAGGATTTATGATATTGCGTTTATGATCAAGGAATGAAATTGAAAATATTATAATTGATCACTCTTAATATCATGAATTAATACTTACTAAATATGAACAAGACATTTACTATTTACTCTTTTACGCTGTTCTTATTTTTACCTCTTTGTACTTGGGCGAACAACTTACAAATTGGTGACATTACGCTCACAAGAAATAATGATGGTAGCCAGTCTGCTCAGATTTCATTTTCTGTAGATTGGGAGAATTCTTGGCGAGTAAATAGTGGTCAGAATAACTGGGATGCAGTCTGGTTATTTGTAAAGTTTAAAAATCAAGATAGTGATTACTGGCAGCATGCAACATTAAGTAATGGGAGTGGTCATACAGCTGATAATGGAGGTCAAATTGATACTTCAAATGATACTGGAGATGGTTATGCACAAGGGGCATTTCTCTACAGTTCATCTACCAAGACACAAGGAGCGGCAGATTATGAAGTGTCTCTACGTTGGGAGTATGGTGTAGATCAGCAAGGCGAAGGAGATCTATTCGAAATCAATGTATACGGTATTGAAATGGTATATGTACCTCAAGGTAGATATTCTTTAGGAACCGGAGGGGGTGAGAATAACACATTCTATTTAAGGTATAATGATGGAGGTTCAAAAGATAAACCTTATGTAGTATCTACAGAAGATGCGATTACAGTAGGTACTGAGTATGGAAATTTACATTGGGATCTTATAGGACCAGTTCCTGGAGACTGGAATAGTGGAACCATACCTGCGGCTTTTCCAAAAGGGTATCAGAGTTTCTATTGTATGAAATATGAAGTGACCCAAGGGCAATATGCCGACTTCTTAAATACTTTGACAAGTGATCAGGTAGGAGAAAATGATTACCCTGTAACAGTTTATAATGGAACAAATAGGAATGGTTTAAGACAAATAGGTGATGAGTTTACATCTGATCATCCATATCTACCATTATTCTATTCAAGTCATAAGCTATTATTTAATTATCTGGATTGGGCATGTTTGAGACCAATGACCGAATTTGAATATGAAAAGGCCTGTAGAGGTACTGAAGATCCAGTGGCTCGAGAGTTTTCTTGGGGTACAAGTTTAGTTTCTACAGATGACTATTCGATTACTGATAATGATTTATCCTCAGAATACATTAGTGCCAATTACTCAGATACTGATGTAAATGCTTCTACAGGAAATTCGACTATTGATGAAAATAACGACGTGGTTCTTGGACCAACAAGGGTTGGTATTTTCGCAACAAGTACTTCTAATAGAATCGAAGCAGGAGCATCATACTATGGTATCATGGATATGACGGGTAATGTATGGGAAATGGTGATAACGGTATCTTATGAAGAAGGACATAGTTTTGATGGTTCACATGGAAATGGGAATCTAGATAATATAGGAAATTACACTATTTCTGGATGGCCAAATATTTCCGCGAGTAATCCAGCTACAGGAATTAGAGGAGGTAGTTTTGAAAATACTCAAGATAGAGCTTACATATCTGCAAGAGGTTATATAGGTGAGGATTTTTCAACTTCATCGGGAAGAAGTTTTGTTGGCGGTAGAGGAGTTAGAACAGCACCTAATAACTAACAACTACTGTCATTATGATAAAATTAAAGAAGTTAGTTGGATGGATAATTTTCCTTATATGTAGTACATATAATGTAAATGCCCAAGATATTTTTTCTGGGGGGTCGGGGTCAGGAGATGATCTTAGCTATTTGAAAGAGTCGGGTAGTATAGTATCCGCCAGTATTTTTGGTGGAGGTAGCGGTGCAGGAGACGATTTAAGTCACTTGGAGGAAACGGGTAGTGTGGCTACAGGAGATATTTTTAGTGGAGGTAATGCTTCAGGTTATGATTTAAGCTCAGCGACAAATCAGTCCATAACAACTCCCGATCTCTCGAATGAGATTTATAAAGGTGGTCAATCAAAAGGAGATGATTTTAGCCATTATGAGGCGGAAGACCCTCTTGAACAAATGGATCTTCCCATTGAATTGGCAGATTTCGAAGTTGTTAAACAAGAGAACAGGGCCATTATCAAATGGATAACGTTAACGGAAATCAACAATGATTATTTTATACTGGAAAGATCTAAAGAAGGGAAAAATTGGCAGGAAATAATGAGAATTGATGGTCAGGGTAATTCTTCAATATCACAAAAGTATGAAGTAGAGGATACCTCTCCGATTAGAGGGCAGTCTTTTTACAGATTAAGAAATGTTGATTTTGATGGCACTATTCACTATTCGGATATTCGATCATTTATCAATGATACGTTAGATGATTTCGAGCTTCTTGCTTACCCCAATCCATTTATAGATGAATTTACATTAGTATTAGATGAAGCGTATCATTCTAAAATAGAAATGTATGCAATAGATGGTAAGAGGATCAACTTTGATGTTCTTCAATCTGATGATAGAAAAATAAAACTATCACTACCAGAATTAAGAAAAGGAGTTTACCTAATAAAGGTAGCTTCAAAAAGTACTTTAATACTTATGAAAAAGTAACATAGACCTTTAAGACTTACTAGAAATTAAGACAATGAAAAACAACAAATACTTGTATTTACTTTTTGTAGTAATACTTCTAATCTCTTCCTATAAGTCGTTTCAATCAGATCTAGTGATGATTGAAAATGATTTTGTGAGAATCGAATACGATGCTCAAGAAGGATATTATCATATCTATGATAAATCTCAAAAGAGGTTTGTTGTTGAAAAAGCGTTTACAAAAGTCAATAATTATTATTCCACTAATTATTCAATTCACCAATCTACTATTGAAGAATTAAATGATGGATTAGGTGAAGGTCAGAAACTTACAGTAGTAAGTTCAAAAGGGGGCAACCCAGATATTATTGTAGAATTTATGTTGTATAACTATAATAGTTATTTGGTGTTGAATCTTGGAATAGATAATACTACAGATAATAATTTACGTATCCATACAATGTCACCTTTACAAAAAGGCATTGCTTATGACAATACAAAGTTTGAATCTTATATTGCCTTAGATGGATACAGTGGTGGTTCACTAGGATGGGAATGGCCTGGACATGGACATACAACAAGTGTTCATACTCAAAGCCTTACTTCTGAAAATAATTTGATGCTTACTTTTGGTAAAAGTCTAGACGAAAAGAATACTCTTGTTATGGGAGGGCTTACTTATAAAGAGTTTGCCAAGAAAGCAGAAGCAAAAAAATATCTCAGCCACCTTGAACTGTCCCTCTGGTGTGAAGATGGCGTCGGTAAACTTGTGGATGCTAACACAAAGTACTTACCGAATGAGAAGTTTTATATTGATTTTAATGAAAAGAACCCTTTTGAAGCTTTAGAGAAATACGCTCTAATCGTAAAAATGGCTCAAAAGGTAGAGCTTAACTATTATACTTTTCCAACACTGTGCTTGTGGTATACGCATACAAATAATACTACGGATGGTGTAAAACAAATGGAAGCAGCCGTTGAAAAAGGAATCACAAAATATTCTTCTTTGGGTATCAGAATCGTTCCGGACAATTACGATGATAACAATATTAATGGTTGGTTTGACGATGAACATTGGCAGAAGTACGGTTTTTATACGGCACCCTATGAAACATCAGAAAAATTTGCTCAAGCAATCATCGAGAGAGGAGGAATTCCATTTCAATATTTTCAATCTACTAAAACATCTACTGATTATAGTGAGCAATTTCCAGAACAATGTCTTTTCAATGAGGGTACTAAAAAAACCGGTAATCTTGGCCCTGATTGGAACATAATTGGAAATGGAGGATATGATGTAACGGATAAAGATTTTGAAAAACATTTAAAAGATGCTTATGCTCATATTTATCAAGCAGGTTTTAAAGGAATTATGATTGATTATCCTCATTTATCATGGCATGAAGATGGAGGATTTGATGATAAGTATACCACGACTGCGGGCTTTCATAGAAAGTATTTTGAGTTAGCTTATAATGGTTTGGGTGGAAAAAAGTCATTTGTACATGAAAGGATGAGAGATTCTGATGTTACGTTAGGTGCTGTTTCGTCTAAACGTACAGAAGGCGATACTTGGTCTATAACACCAAACATGATTAAACATACTTCGTTAAGGTGGTATAAAAATAGAGTTTTGGTCAATTGGGATATGGATGCGAAAGATTATACGAAGGTAAAATCAAAAAATAGAGATGCCATTCGTACGATGTTTACCATGACTTATGTAGTGAGTGGACGGTTATTATTAGGACATAGTTTGTATGATATGCCCGACTCTGTAACTTATGATCTCACAAGAACTTTACCTTATCCAGCTTTACCACAAACGGCTCGTCCCTTGGATGCTTTTTCATTAGAAAAGTTTTGCCCAGAAATTTTTGATTATAAAGTCAACGAAAAATGGCATCAGCTAACACTATACAATAGTAAACACTGGAAAGCAGAAAATATTAGTGTAGATCTATCTCAAAATGTCAATTTTAGTGGTCTTGGGTTAGATATGAACAAAGAATATCATGTATATGATTATTGGAATGATACTTATGTGAGCAAGGTGAAAGGGGGTGAGACACTTACACAAACCGTTAGAGGTGGAGAAGCCAGAATGTTAAGTGTACATGAGGTAGAGGAAAACCCTCAATTTATATCTACAAACAGGCATATAATGCAAGGTATGTTGGATTTGTATGATGTAGATTGGAGCAAAGCAAACAAAACTCTGACGGGTACTTCTAAAGTTATCGCAGAGGATACATATGAAGTAGTAATTGCTAAAAACAACTATAAAATACAAGACTTTGAGGTTTCTTCAGGTAAAGCAGAACTTGTTGAAATCAATGATGATTTAGTGAAGTTAGTCATTAACTCGCCAGAAAATAAAGAAATAAAATGGGGTGTTCAGTTTAATAAAAACATAAAAGACATGAGATAATAAAGATATCTATCCAAACTAAAATGCCCAATTCGGTAGGCTAAAGTACATTGTTATTTAATATTCTAATGATTTAATGTGGACAATTACCGGAAGTAATCAGGTCATCATTTATGATGAAATACAACAATCAAAGCATTAAACCCATCGATTAGTTTTAACTTAAATTAAGTTATTCGTTTTTAGTTTAAGGATTAAATAGGTCCCGATTCGTTATCATTTTGATAAGTACATTGTTACAAGCCCTAAATATTAGGACAAGATTAAAAATGTTAACAGCATATTGAAAAACATTATATAATTATGTAAAAATCTTGTAATTATATAATTTTACAAACAATTGAAATATTAGGACAAATATTTAAACTGACGATTTACCTAATTTTGAGCTAATCGATAAGCATGAAATCTATTCAATGAGTTAAAGTATGATGAAAAGAATTATACAGATAGCCAATTTTTTAATACTATTCATTTTAACATTTTTTATTACTAATGTCGCTAACGCACAAGATATCACTGTTAAAGGAATTGTTCATGATCCGAAAGGAATCACAATACCTGGTGCATCAGTTTCTGTAGTAAATGAGTTGAAAGGAACAATATCAGATATTGATGGAAAGTTTACTGTCTCCAATGTGAAAGTGGGCGATATTATCCTCATCTCTTTCATAGGTTATGAAAAGTATACTTTCACTGTAAAAGAATCAATGAAACCCGAAATCAAAGTTTACTTAAAAGAAAGTGTAAGTGAACTGGATGAGGTAGTTGTTATCGGTTATGGTGAACAGAAAAAAGAAGACCTTACAGGTGCGATAAGTAGAGTATCAGGTAAGGATATCGAGAGATCAACCAATGCCTCTTTTGAGAATGAATTACAAGGTCGAATGGCGGGTGTTAGAGTAGTATCTAACAGTGGTCAGCCAGGAGCATCATCATCCGTTTCAATTAGAGGAGTCAACTCAATTGGTGGAAATAACAGACCATTGTATGTAATTGATGGAGTGCCAATCATTTCTGATGATAATATGGGTTTTGCTCAGAATGAAGGTTCGGGGCAAAGTGCAATGGCGGACATCAACCCTGCAGATATTAAATCGGTCGAAGTTTTAAAAGATGCTTCTTCTACTGCTATTTATGGATCTATGGGATCAAACGGTGTGATTTTAATTACTACGAAACAAGGTGAAGCGGGAGATATCAAAACCAATGTCAGTGGCAAATACGGTGTACAAGAATTACCAAAATGGATGTATAAAGATGTTTTGGATACACCTGGTTATATGTCATTAAGAGCAGAAACAAACAGATTATCTTCTACAGACTCTCTAAACTATTTAGGAAATACATCAGATACATTGACCAATACAAATTGGCAAGATCAATTATATAGACAAGGATATGTTGCGGATATAAACGCATCGGTATCGGGAGGAACAAGAAAATTTAACTTTAGAACTTCTGCTAACTACTATAAATCAGAAGGTATTATTGAAAATTCAGGTTTTGAAAGAATAACATTCAATGCCAATGTTAACGGTCAAGTTTCTGAAAAATTGAGAATGTCATCTACCATTTACATTGCAAACTCTGATGCACAACAGGTGAATACAGGTACTGGTTTTGACCCATCAAAAGGGCAAGGGAGTGTGGTTTTACAAGGTTTGAGAGCTCAGCCAACTTTGGATCTTGAAGGAAACAATTTGATAAATAACAGCCTTGCTTTATTTAACAATACACCATTGGATATGGTGAGGTTGAACAGTATGCAAAACCTAACGAATGTGTTGGTGGGTAATTTATCATTGGATTATAACATAGGAAAAGGGTTTGCATTAACGACTAGATATGGTGTAAACAACGGTAATAGAGAAAATAACTTCTATAGAGCTACAAATCCAGCGAACAGAATTGATGATATCGATGGCTGGGCAAAGAGACGTTTTTCTAGCTTTTCTTCATGGAACTGGGACAATCAAATCAGATACAACAAGAAAGTCAATAAGTTCAATGTAAATGCTTTATTGATGTCTTCATTGAGAAGTTCTCAAGACAACTGGTCAAGCCAAGAAGCACAAAACTTCCCTTCAGACGCTTTAAAGTGGTACAATATGGGAGCAGGAACATCTCAGCTTTCAAACAATAGTGGTTATGGAAAACGTACTTTAATGAGTTTTACAGCCAGAGCCATTTTAAGTTATGACAATCGTTATTTCTTAACTGTTTCGGAGCGTATAGATGGAGCATCACAATTCTCAAAGAACAATAAATGGGCTTCATTCCCTGCAGTATCTGCTTCATGGAAAATCAATCAAGAAAAGTTCTTTAGTGTTCGTAATGTAGATCTTCTGAAATTAAGAGCGAGTTACGGTACAAACGGTTCGCCTGCAAGTAGAATTGGACAATCATTAGCCATTTATTCTACACACTACGGTGTTCTAGGAAGTGAAACAAAGTATAGATCTCCAGCTTTAAGAGAAGCTTTCTTTACAAATGATGAGTTAAAGTGGGAGCTGACAAAAGAATTAAACTTTGGTCTAGACTTCAGTTTCTATAAATCAAGAATAACTTTTACAGGAGACTACTACATCAAAAATACTGATGACCTGCTATTGAATACTAATGTTCCGGGTTACACTGGTTTCAAGGAGGGTTTAGTAAATGTGGGTTCATTACAGAATAAAGGTCTTGAGTTGATGTTGAAAACTACAAATGTAGAATCGGGTGATTTTTCTTGGTCGAGTAGCATTATGTACACCAATGCTAAGACGTACATCACAGATTTAAATGTAGATAAATTAAATACAGGGTACCAAAATCCTTGGATTAACGAAGGAGCAACACAACGTTTAATTATTGGAAAAGAACTAGGTACTTTCTGGGGTAGAAAGCAAGAAGGGGTATTCCAATACGAAGACTTTAAGGAGTTTAGAGGAATGACAACTGAGGAAGCAGCCAGAAAATATAGAGAAGACCTAAAAGAAGCGAAATACCAAGTAGGTGGTTTAAATGGTAAGTACACTCCTTGGAAGGAAAAAGATGTTGGACAGGCAAGATACCCTGGTCAACCGAAATACAAGGACTTAAACGGTGATGGCAAAATTAACTCTGAGGACTTAACAGAAATCGGAAATGCTCAACCAGACTTTGTATGGTCATTAGGCAATGATTTTACATACAAAAACCTAACACTATCGATCTTTATTGTGGGTGAGCAAGGTAGACAAATGGCTAACTTGAATAACTGGCAGTTGAGCTTCCTAAATGGATCTCACAATACAACACAAGAGATCTTTGATAACCGTTGGACACCTGAAAATCCAACAGAGGATACGCATATTGCTTTGGGAAGTAACAACCAATCTACGATTTCATTCAGTGATGATTTTATCGAAGATGCCTCTTTCGTAAGGTTAAAAAGAATTGACCTGATGTATCGTTTTGTGAGAGAAAAATTTAATGCAAACCTTACTTTCTCAGTAAGTGATATATATACTTGGACAAATTACAGTGGTTATAATCCTGATGTTTCATTAGGAGGTCACAATGCCTTAAAAATGGGGCATGACTACGGTATTTACCCATTACCAATTACATATAATGTCGGTTTAAACCTAACATTTAAATAAGCACATGTTGAAAAGTATGAATTATAAAAATATTGTTTTTTGCCTGTTGATGCTAGGCGGAGTGAGTTGTAACTTCTTGGAAGAAGATCCAAAAGGTTATATCACAGAAAACGACCTACCGCAGACTTACGAAGGAGCACTTTCTTTGGCAATGGCTCCATATGAAAATTGGGTATCAGGTGGTAATTTATTCGGCAGATGGTTTTATCTGTGGGAATTAGGAACTGATGATATGTCAAGTCAGGAACGTCCAGAAATTTCAGGACCAAATGCCAATTATCTCCTACATACTGCAAATCCAGACGAATACTTCTATTACAATGGTATTTGGGGACCACTTTGGAAAGGTGTTGCAGATTGTAACAATGCGATGGATAAGATTCAGAAAATGGATGGAGAAATCACAGACGAGGAGAAAGAGGAGATTATCGGTGAACTAAAGACAAATAGAGCATTGTACTACTATTTTTTAGTACGAATGTTCGGTGATTTGCCTAAAGTGACACAACCGATGAACTTGTTGAGTAATTTAGGTGAGATTCCAAGATCTGATGCAATGGAGATTTACAACGAAATCATCATCCCAGATCTAAAAGATGCTATCGAAGTACTGCCTGAAAGCTATGGTACAAGTTATGCTGGTAGATTTACAAAAACTTCTGCAAATGTATTATTAGCAGAGGTGTATCTTACAATGGCGGGATGGAGATATACTTCAGCAGGACAGTTGTTAAAAGGCGACTCTGAATTATATAGATATGCAATGGCATATGCAGACAGTGCAATCAATAATAATGGAGGTTTTGAGATTTTTACTGAAAATGAAGAATACGAAAATCCATTCGAGCAACCATGGAGACAGCATTTCTCTAAAGAATCATTGATTGAATTTGGTAACCTTTCTGGTCTTGGTAAAGGTGCTCAAGCAGAAGGTTTACAGCTTGTAGCAGAAACTATGGACCATGGTGCTGGCAAATTCTGGGGAGGTAATCCAAAGAAATTTCATGGTTCAGCAACAGGTATGTATATCCCAACTCCAGATTTATTTAGAGCTTTTGAAGAAGGTGATAAAAGAAAAGATTTTAGTATGCTGGTGAAAGCCGTTGATGCAAAAGGAGATACTTGTTACAGTCCACCTATTTATCATAAGCTATGTGATCCTTTTATTTATAGAGGTGAGCCAGGTTTCCAAGCGGCAGACGGTGATATCAATATTGTTTTATACAGAATCGCAGATGCATTATTGATCTTTGCAGAAGCATCTAACGAAGTAAACGGCCCTACAGCAAAAGCAGTAGAACAGATCAATAAATTAAGAAGAAGAGGTGGTTTAACTGACCTATCTACTTCGATGACTAAAGATCAGTTTAGAGAAATTATCTGGAAGGAAAGAAGAGTAGAAACAAATGGAGAAGGGAAGCGTAAGTTTGACCTTGTGAGAACAAATAGGTTAAAACAACTAGCTGATGCAAGAGATATCTATTATAGCTCATCAGACAACCCAGAGTATGCAAACGGTCAGAAAGATGATATTCTGATTAATACCATTTGTTTGCCTTATCCACAGCATGAATATATATGGCCTATTCCTAGACCAGATATGCTACTACATGACAATTGGAAACAAAATTACGGTTACTAAAACGGGAATAACTAAGATGAAAAAACTAAACTTATTAAGCGTTTTATTGATGTTCCTTGTTTTTGGTTGTAATGAACAACAAGTGGAGCAAGACATCAAAATTGATGAAGGAATC
Source organism: Flammeovirga agarivorans (assembly GCF_012641475.1). Classification (NCBI taxonomy): domain Bacteria; kingdom Pseudomonadati; phylum Bacteroidota; class Cytophagia; order Cytophagales; family Flammeovirgaceae; genus Flammeovirga; species Flammeovirga agarivorans. The sequence goes on from NZ_JABAIL010000006.1 coordinate 52,070, forward strand.
AGCGTTAGTCCGTGGGAGATTCCAACAGCATTTGAGATAAACGAAACATTACAGTTTATTGCTTATAATATTTCTGATTACGAAGAAGCAACTGGTATTGTTTGGTCTGTAGTTTCTCCTGATGGAGCTGTAGAAGTAGAAGAAGAAACAGGTATTGTAACAGGAACAAAAGAAGGTTGGGGTAAGGTAATAGCCACTTCGTCAATTACTAATCTTTCCGATACAACTTATGTTGTAGTAGGACATGAGAATCCATCGGTTGACTTCTTAGAGCCTGTAATCCAAGAGTTAGAAGTTGTAGTCGGTAGAAGTATTCAAGTAGAAGCCATGACACTTCCTTACAACGTTAGTGATTTAGGGTTAATATGGTACGAAGCAGATGAACCAGAAATGATAAATGTAGAAAGTCACGGTCTGGTAAAAGCGAAAGTAGTGGGTGTTACTAATGTATTGGCACATACCATTAGAACGGAAGATAGGGAGGTTTTAACAACGTCAATTCGTTTAAATGTAATGCCTGAAATCGCTGTTGATACTATTTTATTTGCTGAAGATGTGATTACTCAAACAGAAACAGAAGAGTTTGGTATTGCATTTAACTACTTACCAGAAAATGCTAACGATACTACTTTCCATTACTATGTTTCTGATACCTCTATTTTAGAAATTAATGAAGAAACAGGTTTGATTTTAGCGAAGAAACCGGGTTCGGCATTAGCTTTTGTTTCTAACGATAGAATTTTATCAAAAGCAGTAAAGGTAACAGTAAATGAAAAAGTATTTGCTCAGGGTGTAGAATTAAATTATCTACTGGCAGGACCGATTCAGTTTACAGGTCAATCTGTTCAAATTGAAGCGAATTTTACTCCTGAAGAAACTTTTGATCAGACTGGTGTTTGGACGTCATCAAATGAGTTAGTAGCCTCTGTTGACCAAGGTGGTGTTGTAACTGCAGTAAGTGACGGAACAACAATCATTAAGTTTGTCTCTAATGATGGAGGTTTTACCGATGAAGTGGAAGTTACAGTAGATGCCACCTACTATTACTTTGCAGCAGGTGAAACAAACAATGAGGTTTCGGTAAGACCAAGAAAAGATTTATCGATTGAAGAAATTGTAGGTACTAACCATGCCAATGAGGAGGTAGATCTTATCCAACTGACAAGAGTAGCAGGTGATGGTTGGCCGTTATACGATATTTCGACACAAAACTCGGCTATTGTTAATTCAGATTATGGTTTAGAATATTCATTATGGGCAAAGGCCATAAAGGCAGATGAGAAGTTAAGTCATTATAATATTAGTCTTATTCTTAAAAGCTCTAGCAGTGGAGTAAGGGTGAAGAAAGTGGTAGAAGTGAAGGAGCCTATCTTTAATGAATGGACAGAATATAAATTTAACTTCGACGATACCGAAGCCATCAATGAAGATATCGACCAAATGGAATTAATTTTCTGGGATGGTCACTTTGGAGATACTACATTAAACGCACAATATATCATCGAAGGTCTTACAGGCCCTAGATTAAGATAATAAAAATTAGGAGACGCGAGCAATCGCGTCTCACCTCGATATCATTATCCAAACTATACACTTTTCATAAATTTGAGATGAGATTTAAGCTATACATAACATTCATTCTCTTTTTATCTTTTATCAACACAACCGTATTTTCCCAAGTACAGGTATATGGTGAGAAAGGGATATTAGACACGCCAATGTCATGGGGTAGTTCTTTTGACATTTCAAGTTCTTTTCAAGGAAAAAAAGAAGTGATTCACCTAACACGTAATCATGCAGTATATGGAGGGGTGATGTTTGATTTAAATATGAAATTGGATCTCTCTAGTTCCAAAAAGATTTCATTTACAGCATTTTATCCTCAACCGATAAAAGAGATAAGTGAACATACAATTATGTTAGGTGTAAGAGAGAAAGGAAGTAATACCCAATTTCAAGCACTTAAAAAGTTTAAAGTCACAAAATTCAATTCATGGGAAACTTATGAAGTGGAAGTGGATCCTATTAAGGGAGTTGATTATAAATCTGTAGTGATTCTTGTTCAACCCGGAAGTCAAAATGGGAAGGCAGATGGTTTGGAGATTTACATTAGCGAAGTCAATGTTCCAGGAGTTGAGGCCGAGCATGTTCTTGTACAATTATCCACAGATAACATTGGAGAGAATGTATTTATTGATATTCTATCGAATGGAGATATTGATCAAAAAGTAAAGAAGACTGTATTTTCATTGATTAAAAATGGCTATAAAACAGTTCCTATCAAGAATGTCAAAACGGATCAAAAACGCATTACACTTCAACTGAGTGAGCCAATTACATCTAATGATAATTTATTATTATCGTTTGGAAAAGGAAAAATAATTGACGCCAATGGTAAAGAACTACTTCCATTTAAGCATAAAGTAGTAAAGAATAATATACCAATTGATTATGAGGTATATACTGATTTCTGCTTTGAACATAAGTATACAGATGGGAAGTTTTATGATTACTGTTCTAACCTAAGAAGAGGAGTACAAGATCCATCCGGCAGTGATAAACAAGTGATGTTAATAGAAAGTACTGATGATAAAAATGCGGCTGTTCTTTTTGACCTTCAGACAGAAATTGACCTCACAAGAGAAAATAAATTTAAGGTAAATGTTTTTGTACCTACACCTCCAGAGGGTGTTCAAAAAATTGCTATCAAACTATGTTTAAGAGAGGATAGAAAAGATTTAAAACAGCTATCTAAAGAGATCACACTATCCACCTTCAACAATTGGGTCGAATGTACTTTCGATTTGGAAGATATAAAGGCTCAAAAAATAACATACAACTCCTTTTGCCTCATTTTTAACCCCGAGGATAGGGGTTCGATCAAAGGATTGGAGTTCTATATCAAAGACTTTAAAGGACCAAAAAAAATTATTTACTAATACCAAAAATTAAATGAAATGAAAGAATTATTTACCACTTTAAAATCCTTGTGCTGTATCATAGGAATATTACTTTCTATGCAGGTTAACGCACAAACAGACTTTCCATATTATCAGTCACATCAAAAAGCGATTGGAGATGTGACTCAGGTAGTGGGTGTAGGTTTTGTATCAGGTTCTGATCCTGCAGGTCAGGCTTGTCATAATATCAATAGAATAGACCGTAGAGAAAGTATTAATGGCTCTTTTGGTTTACATCTTTATGGCCCAATTGACTTCTCAACGGGAACAGATTTCCATGTGAGATTATACGCAGAATCACCTTCAGTTATACCTTCTAACAAAACAATTGCATTAGGAGTTAGGCCTTCTAACGGTACTAATGAAGATGAGGTAGTAGAAGTGTTGGAGATCACTCAGTTTGATCAATGGGTAGATTACACTTTTGATTTTTCATCAATAGATCAGAGTGTGGAATACAATCAAGTTCATTTGTATTTCATCAAAGATGATCAAACCAATGAAGCGGAGGGAATGCATTTTTTTGTAGACGAGGTAAAGGGACCAAGAGTACATCAAAATTTAATCTCAAATACAGCTTCTATCAATGAAGCAGGAAATATTGCTACTATTACTTTTAATGGACATGATGCTTTAGATAAAGTGTATAACCCAACTTTCCATCTTTTTGATGCCAACGCTCAGGAAATTGGAGTGAAGCAAACTTTAGTAAACGGAAACAAAATCGAATTGCTATTAGATAGAAAGATAGAGTTTGGGGAAGTACTAACTTACAGTTTTACGAATGGTATTGTAATGGATATCAAAGGCGCTGTATTAAAGGCATTCACAGGTGCATCTGTGATCAACCATTCAAATTATACTTCTAAAGCAAATACACTATTAACCTCATTTAATGAGGAAGAATCATTGGTTGATTTTCATAGAGGAGTATTCTTTGGATTCGAAAAAGCTGCTAACCCTACTAATGCTAATGAAACAGTGGGGAAAATAGTAAGAGCGGCAAATTCATGGTCGAATCTTGAATTTAAATTTAAGGAGAATACGTCATTAGATGTTACCAATGGTAAAGTATTCACCTTAGATATTTACTTGGAAGACACAGGTATTGAGAATATCAATAAAGAAGTGAGCTTTGCGATCAAGCCTAAAGACGGCAATGATAAAATGTCTGGTATCTATCGTGAAATTACTTGTTATAATCAGTGGCAAACATTGATTTTTGACTTATCAGATTGGGAAGATAGTGAGTTTGATAATATCGAATATCTAAAATTCTTTATTGGTTCTAGAGACGAAGATAACAAAGCGGAAGGCTTAACAGCATATATTAAAGATGTAAAAGGGCCATCATTTGTATCGAACAAAATTGAATTTAAAGCAGAAGTAGCAAGTTCATTGGACAAAGTAAACTTAGATGTTTTAACAGCATATGCTATTCAAACTGTTGATCAAACAGGGTTTACAGTGACTTCAGGTGGTTTGGATCAAACGATTTCTTCAGTTACTTATACGGAAAAGCAAATTGTATTGAATTTAGATAATCCACTTAATGTAAATGAAAACATCTTGGTATCATTTGATGCAACATCTGGAAATGTTGTGGATACAGAAGGGTACACATTAGCTTCTTTTACTGATCTAATGCCTACACTACCAGAAATGGAACATGAGGAAAAAGTGACGATTGATAATGGGGTATTCTACTATCATGATGAAACGAGTAATGATTTGTTTGTTCCTTTCTCAACAGGAAACTTTACTTCTGAAGTAGTAGATAATCCTTATATCACAGCTGATGTTTCTGATGCTAAGGTGACAAAGATTACAAGAGCACAAACATCTCATGGTAACGCCAACTTTTATACAGTCAATGATTCATATATCAGAGGCGATCGAAATTTAGTCTTTAAAATGATGGTATATCAGGAAGATGATCTACCTGAATTATCATGGAATGCTATTGGGTTAGAATTATTGAATAAAAATGATAACTACGGTATCAAAGTAGATCCTCAAATTACGGAAAGAGGAAAATGGATAGAGCTTGTTTTTGATTATTCTCAGATTACGGAAAATAGAGATTACAAAAATGACCCTGATAATCCAGCACCTCCAGTAAGTGAATCTATGTATAATCGTTTCTCGATTACATTTGGTGTAGATGGTAGTCCAGTAGATGAAAGAATTGATGGTGTAGTTTATTATTTGACAAATTTATACGGACCTCATGTTCAGTCTCCTGCCGATGCTTTATTATATTCTTTAGTAGTAGATGGTAAATTGGTTGATGGCTTTTCAAGCGATAATTTCAATTACACAGTAGATATTCCTTTTGGTCATACGCCAAGTATCAAAGCTGAAGCTTTTAATGCAGATGCCACAGTAGAAACAGTGGATGTAACTGAAAGTGGAGCAACAATAAAAGTGACTGCAGTAGATGGTACAGAACAAAATTATACATTGTCATACAATGAGTTAGATCCGTCTACAGTAAACACATTAGCATCTATCACAGTAAATGGATTACCACTCAGTGGTTTCGAGTCTAGTACTGAGGATTATTCATTGACATATTTAAGAGGCTCTGATAACGTACCAATGGTTGAAGCGATGGTTACAGATGAGCTATCAACAATAACTATAACACCGGCAACTGAAATGCCAGGTACTACGACAATTGTTGTAGAAGCACAAAGTGGTGATCAGAAAACTTATACGGTAAACTTCGATTGGACGCCTGCTTCTGATGTCAACTTATTATCGGAAATTTATTTAAATGGTAATTCTATTGGTGGCTTCTCATCAAATAAAGATACTTATGAAGTAATGAGAAATTATGGTGTGACAGGGCTTCCAGGAGTTTCAGCAGATGCGTTAGATCCTTTTGCGACAGTAGGAGAACCTGTTACAGAAATAGAGTGGGAGTCAAACCAAAGAGCTATCGTATCTATTACGGTCACTCCTGAGGATGAAACAGCACCAAAGAAAACATATCAAGTAATTTTCAAATGGGAAGCACCAAATCAAGATGCTTCATTAAGTAGTTTAACAGTAGATTCAGAGTTGGTTACAGATTTTGATCCATCTGTAACGTCATATACTTTAACGTACCCATATGGGACAACCGATATTCCAACAATTGCAGGAGAAGTGAATGATGCGACAGCGAGTATCACATCGACAACTCAGGCAGAATCTTGGGGAGCAACAGCAACGATTGTAGTTCAAGCACAAGATCCAGATTTAGCAGCAACAACGTATTCGGTTACATTCAATCAAGAAGCACCAAATCAAGATGCTTCGTTAAGTAGTTTAACTGTAGATTCAGAGTTGATTACAGATTTTGATCCATCTGTAACGTCATATACTTTAACGTACCCATATGGGACAACCGATATTCCAACAATTGCAGGAGAAGTGAATGATGCGACAGCGAGTATCACATCGACAACTCAGGCAGAATCTTGGGGAGCAACAGCAACGATTGTAGTTCAAGCACAAGACCCAGATTTAGCAGCTACAACGTATTCAGTTACATTCAATCAAGAAGCACCGTCAACAGATGCTACTTTATCGACTCTAACTGTCAATGGTGAAGAGGTAACAGGTTTTGATCCTACTGTACATGAATATTCTATTGAATATGATTATAACACTACAGAAATTCCTACGTTAGCAGGTGTTGCCAATGATGATGAATCCCTTTCAGTTGAGATAGAACAAGCTACTGAAATGCCAGGTGTGGCTACAGTTACAGTTACGGCTCAGGACGGTACAACAGTAATAAGTTATACTGTAAATTATATATGGACTGCAGCTTCAACAGATGCCACATTAAGTGGAATTAGTGTTAATGAAGAGGCATTAGTAGGATTTGCTGTAGATAAGTTCGATTATGAAATGGTCTTACCTGTTGGTACTACAGAAGCACCAATTGTATCTGCAAACGTCAGTGACAGCAACGCTTCTATCGAAATTACTCAGGTAGATGGCACAGAGGGTGATGCCACTATTGTGGTTATAGCAGAAGATGCGACGACAACTAGTACATATACGATTAGCTTCTCTGTAGAAGAGGTAAAATCAGACAATGCTTCTTTAACAGCGATTATGATCGACGGAGAGGAAATATCAGATTTCTCTTCTGATGTATTTGAGTATGTAATTACATTAAATAACCTTCCTGAGATCACAGTGATTACTGAAGATGTTAATGCTACGGTAGAAGTTGAACAACCGGATAATTTTGGAGATATTGTAACTATAACGGTTACAGCGGAAGACGAGGTAACTCAATTAGTTTATACTTTACTAATTAACGAATTAATACCAACTTCAATTATTAATCTGGAGAACGAAATCAATGCTTATTCTAGTGCTTCAAATACACTGACTTTAAAATTTGCAAGAGGCTTTAATAATGATCTAGTAAGAGTAATACACTTAAACGGTCAAATTGCCTTCCAGCAAAAAGTTTCAGGGACATCGGCAAATATCACCAACCTTAAACAGGGTATTTATGTGGTACAAATAGCTGTAGGTAATGAAGTTTTTGTTAGAAAAGTGAAGATATAATAAATAGCGGGAGACGTTATTTATAGCGTCTCCCTACTTTTTTAAAACGGAAGTAACTAAACAAAAAAGATGAAAGATTTTTTTACTGATTTCAAAATAACCTGGATTACATTACTGACGTTATTGTCAATTAATGTATTCGGACAATCCAACTATCTCTACTTACAAAATTCACAAGTAGGTATTGGTAGCATCACAGAGACAGAAGGAGGTTTCTTATACCCCGAAAGCAGTGATCCATTAGGAGGAATCTGTCATAGTTTAATTGAGTTTAAAAGGAATAATGCTAATTTTAGCTATGTAAAAATTGATCTGAATGGTACTATCGATTTTTCATCTTCTAAGACTATCGATTTAAACCTATTAGTAAGTCAACCCAACACATCATTAACGAACAACACTTTAGTATGTGTACTTAGAAATAGCGGAGATACAGATACTGAAGTATTAACTTCTTCTCAAATTGGAGTGTTCAATGAATGGGAATCACACACTTTTGATTTTACAGATAAAGAACTACTGACTGATTATAATGAAGTTTATTTATACTTTATTTTTAACAGTGAAAACAATGAAGGTGATCAGCTAAGCTTTTATATCGGAGAAGTTAATGGACCAAGAGTTGAGCAAGATTTTCTTTCAACTACAGCAACTTCTTCTGAATCTGGAGATAGGGTTACTATCCATTTTAATGGTCATGATGGCATAGATAAAATTTACAATCCAACTTTTAAATTGTTTGATGCTTCTGACCAAGAATTATCCATCAAGCAAACACTAATTCATGATGATGCAATTGATTTATACTTAGAATCACCGATTGCATTTGGAGAAGATGTTACGTACAGTTTCACACAAGGTACAGTCATTACAACAGAAGGAGTGAAATTGTCATCATTTGAAGGAAAATCGGTTATCAATAACTCCGAATATGTTCCTGTTATCAACCTACTTTATAAGTTTGGAGAACCTTCTTTATTGACGATACCAAATCCGAATGGATTTACGTTAGACAAGAACTCAATAAATCCAGAAAACTCTTCTGAAAAGGTAGGTAAGTTTGTTAGAGGAGGGAACCCATGGGTCAATTTGGAATGGACAATTCCACAAGATTATCATTTTGACTTTTCTGAAACTAAACAATTTAGCATTGACTATTACTTCGAGGATATCAATAAGCCAGATTTAAACAAAGAAGTTACGTTAGGTTTTAGACTATACGATGAAGCGGGAGATAAAGTAGGTGAAATACGATTGGCTTCACAGACTGTAACATGCTTTGGGAATTGGGCTACATATACTTTTGATGTTTCTGTACTTTCAGAGGAGGTACGTAATCAAATCAAAGACTTACAATTCTATTTATCTCCGGGTGATGTAAATGGAGAGGGATTAACAGGTTATGTAAATAATGTGAGAGGTCCTAGAATTGTGGCCACGAATATCTTTACGGAAGTATCAACAGATAATAACGGAGAAGCAATATATTTAGATATGTACTCATCGGGTGCGATACAAACGATCACTAATCCAGATTTTACAGTAACGGCAGATGGAGAAGAGCAGACAATTGCTTCGATCTCGAATACCGATCATCAAATTGTTATTGAATTAGATAACCCTCTAGATCTAACAAAAGAGGTGCTTTTATCTTTTGATAATACGGCGGAAGCGATTACAGATAGCGATGGCTTGGAGTTAAATTCTTTTACAGGTGTTTCTGTGGAGGTACCAGAGGTAAATGTACCTATCATCGAGAATGATGTATTCTATTATTTTGATGACACCAATAATGATTTATTTAACCCGTTCAACACTAGTAACTTTACAAAAGAAGTAGTGGATAATCCCTACATTAATGATGTAGTACCAGATGCAAGAGTTACGAAAATTACAAGGGCAAAAGTATCTCATGGGAACACTAACTTTTATACTGTAAATAATGCATATATCAGAGGAGACCGAAATTTAGTCTTCAAAATGATGGTATACCAAGAAGATGATCTTCCAGAATTATCTTACAATGCTATTGGACTTGAATTATTGAATAGAACTGATAATTATGGTATCAAGGTAGAACCAAAAATCACAGCAAGAGGTCAGTGGATAGAATTAGTATTTGACTATTCTCAAATTACGGAAAATAGAGATTACAAAAATGATCCTGATAATCCAGCACCACCAGTAAGTGAATCTATTTACAATCGTTTCTCTATTACTTTCGGAGTGGATAATAATGACGATGAAAATAAAATTGATGGAGTGGTATATTACCTTACTAATTTCTATGGACCTCATGTACATTCAGAAAGTGATCCATCATTGTATGCATTATTTGCGGATGGTGAGTTGTTAGAAGGTTTATCAGATGGAATCAAAGAGTTTTCTGTTGAAGTACCTTCAGGAAGTGATGTTCCAGAAATAGAAGCAGTAGCCAATCATATGGATGCAAAAGTAGTGATTACTCCTGCGGCGGATTTATCTGGAGAAACAATAATTGATGTTATCGCACAAGATGGAACCACTACTGAACAATACAAAGTGAGCTTTGTGGAAGGACCTGCTTCTACGAATACAAATCTAAGTGAGATTAGTATCAATGACTTTGTTTTAACAACATTCGACCCTTCAATCAAAGAATACACTTTTACTTATCCTATTGAAACATCAATAGTACCAACCGTAGAAGCAACTGCAGAAGACAAAAATGCATCGTTTGTAATTGATCAACCTACTGAATTACCAGGAGTTACTGAGATTGTAGTGACAGCACAAGATGGGACTACTGAAGATACCTATACATTGAACTTTAATCTTCTACCGGCCTCAGATATTGCTACATTAAGTTCATTATCTTCAGGTGATTTGATTACAGATTTTGATCCCAACACTTTTGTCTATAATGTAGAACTACCATATGGTACGGAGGATATTCCTGAGTTAAACTCAGAAAAAGAAGATGATTTTGCAACAATAGTGATCCACCAAGCAACAGAACTTCCTGGAAGTGCTACTGTAGAGGTTACTGCTCAAAATGGAACGGAGAAAACATATACTGTAAACTTTTCAGTTGCTTTACCATCAACAGATGTATCAGTAGTAAGTATCGTATACTTAGGTTATGAATTTGAAGATTATAAGGAAGGGGTAGATAGTTATACATTATCATTACCTCATGGAAGTACTGAAGTACCAGAAATCACAGTTTTACCAAATTCTGAGGTAGCTACTTTGGTTACTGAAGTGGCCTCTTCTTTAGAAGAAACATCTACTTTTACAATTACAGCACAAGATGGAATCACTAAAAAAGTATTGACTTTTGATTTTGAGGTATTACCGCCAGCTTCTCAAGATGGTACATTGTCTTCAATTATGGTGAATGGTGAAGAAATCGAAAATTTTGATCCTTCAGTAACAGAATACGATGTAGTATTGGAATTAGGAACTACAGATGCTCCTGTTGTTTCTGGTCTTTTAAATGATGAAAAAGGATCCCTTACCATTGTACAGTCATCTACAGTAGATGGTCAATCTACACTAACGGTTCAACCTGAAGATATCTTCGTTGATGAAACGGTGTATACTATTCACTTTAGTGTACGACCTCCTTCAACAAATACCAATCTTGCGTCTATCACCTTAGATGGTGAACTGTTAGGAGACTTTTCAGTGGACATTTTTGATTATGTGATCGAGAGTGAAGATAATACAGTTCCTGAAGTTGAAGTTACTTTGGAAGATGAAAGAGGAAGCTACATTATTGTACAAGCTGGTAAAGCAGGAGCACCTGCAATTATTACAGTTACAGCAGAAGATCAAATTACACAGCAGACCTATACTGTATTTATTAAAAAATCAGCGGTCACTTCTACAGCTTTAAATTTTGAAAATGATGTGCAATTAGTAAGGCTATCTGCAACAAGTTTTGAAGTAGTATCACAGAAAAGCTTATCGGGTTGTCAGCTATTTATCCATGATCTTCAAGGTAAAGTTATTTATGCAGGAGAAATGGACGGACTACAAAAAGTGATTACCGATCTTCCATCAGCTATCCTTATTGTTAGGATTGTCAACCAAGATGGAGTATGGTTCAAGAAAATCAAGCTTTAATTGAAAAGAAGCATTAAAAAAATTATTCCGATGCAGTGAATACGGCTCATGTATGGAATATAGCTTAGAGAATAAATGGCGTACCATGTACTTGGTACGTCTTTTTTGTTTCCCACATTTCAGAATTAATATAAAAGCAACCTTTTGATATATTAAGAATACGGTCGAATTAAGTAAGATGATGATCTTGTTGAGGAATACACAATTCTATGCAAACAACTTAATTTTTTATGATAATGAAATGGGTGAAAAAAACGGTATTTCTTTGTATCGTTTTAGCATTAACAACAAATCTTCATGCTCAAACTTATGAGCAAATGGTATCGACCAAAAAAGAAGCATTAGATCACTTTAATGATGATAAGTTTGGTATGTTTATCCATTGGGGTATTTATTCAATTTTGGGCGGCGTTTACAAAGGTGAGAAGATAGACGATATGAAAAGCCCTGATCCTAAAGATGGAGCTTGGATACAGGCGACTGGAGAAATACCAAGAGCAGAATATGATCAATTAGTTAAGCAATTTAACCCTATCTTATTTGATGCAGATGAATACGTACAATTGATTAAAAATGCAGGCATGAAGTATTTAGTCATTACGGCTAAACATCATGATGGTTTTGCCTTATGGGATTCTAAAGTGAGTACATTTGATATGGGGAGTACCCCTTCTAAAAGAGATCTATTACAAGAACTTTATGATGCTTGTCAAAAGTATGGGGTAGACTTTGGATTATATTACTCTCACAATATTGACTGGCATGATGCATATGACTGTAACATTAAGCAATACTTGGATTTTAAAGGAGAAGTATGGCCAGAACCAGCAGATTTTACAGGAAAGAAAAGACGCACTATGGGTGCTAATTTATGGGATCCCAGTCCAAATACTTTCGATGATTATCTGTATAAAAAAGCCTACCCTCAAGTAGAAGAGTTGTTGACGAAATTCCCCAACTTGAAAATCATCTGGTACGACTTTGCCCACTTCTTAACTGCAGATCAAAGTTTTAAATTTTATCAGATGGTCTACAAACTAAATCCTAATGTGATAGTAACGGACAGGGTCGGAAATAATTTTGGCGATTTTAGAATACCGGGAGATAACAAAATTCCTTCAATAAAAGAAATGGGAGGAAAACCTTGGGAAACAGTAGGGACATTCAATAATTCTTGGGGTTATAAGTCATATGATAACGATTGGAAGTCTCCATATGAGTTAATTTATTGGATTACTGCAATCTCAAGCAGGGGAGGAAACTATATGTTGAATATTGGTCCCAAAGGTGATGGTACCATTCCAGAACAAAATGTAAAAATCCTTCATGCTATTGGCGAATGGATGAGCGTGAATGGAACAGCGATATATGGTACAAAAAGGTGGAAGGTAAGTAGAGAAGGAACAGCAGCAAAAAAGATGTTAGGAACAGGGCACCGAGAGACACATGGCTTCACTCAAAAGTTTACAACATCAGATTTCTGGTTTACAGCCAAAGGGAATAAAGTATATGTTATTGCTTTGGAAAGAGGAAAAGAGGCCCTAATCAAGAGTTTTGCAGAGGAAAATATACAACAGGTAAAACTGTTAGGACATCACAAAAAGTTCAGATGGAAACAGACAGAAGAAGGTCTTTCTATCGTACTTCCAAAAAACAAGAACAAACAAATTGGATATGCATTAGAAGTGACGCTTACTCAAGATGCAAAGCAAAAAGAACTAAAATAAAACAACTATACTTTAAGTAAACTATTGACTATGAAATTATTAATCACTCTTTTTATAACTGTTATTTCTGTGCATCTACTTAATGCACAGGATACTATTTATTATGATATCAATCTCCAACCTTTGAGTGGAAATAGTCAAAAGTCTACCTACTATTCCTTTCATAATGGAAAGAAGGTAGGTAACTTTTATCGTCATAACTTTTATTACCTAGACGGTTCATTATATCAGACTTGTTTTACAAAATCTCAGAAGGAAAAGTCGCCAAAAGAAGGTCAGTTTCAGTCATTCTACCCATCAGGAAATGTTCTTGAAGAAGGAATGTATGTAAAAGGGAAGAAGTACCTAAAATGGGCCAAATTTTTTAAAAATGGACAACCAGCTTTAGTTTATTCCATCAATTATGATGATAAAAAAGAAGACAATGGTTGGATAGAATATCATAGAGTTTGGGATAAAGAAGGTAATGAAACTGTAAAAAATGGAAAAGGTAATGCCAAGTTGTATAATGCTCAAGGTCAATTAATTGAGGAAGGTAAAATTACTCAATTGAAAAAAAGTGGGTTATGGGTAGGGTATTATCCTAATGGACAAAAGAAGTATGAAGAGATCTATAAAAAAGGAATTTTACAGCAAGGAACCTTTTGGGAATTAACTGGAAAAAGTGAAGTTTATGATGATCTAGCTTTTATTAAAAATAAGAGTATTCAATCAGAGAATAAAAAATATTATACCAAATACTTCAATGAAGTTCCTGTATACCATGAACATGTTTTTTGTTATTCTACCGTAGATAAGGAGAAAGCAGGGAAACTTACAAAAAATGAATTCTTCTATTTAGATGGAACAGTATATACACTCTTTTATTCTATCGAAAACACTTTCGAAGGACAATACCGTATGTATTATCCATCGGGTCAGTTAAAGGTAGAAGGCTTATATGAAAAAGGGAAAAAAGTAAATATTTGGAAGAGGTATTATCCTAATGGTCAAATTTATCAAGAGTACTCTATGAACTACAAAGATTATAAAGTACGTTTTCATAATGTATGGGAGGCTAGTGGAGTACAAACGGTAAAGGCAGGGGAAGGTCATGTCAAATTAATAAATGATGATGGGGTTTTGTATGAAGAAGGAGATGTTTCTAAGAAAAATAAACATGGTGTTTGGACGGGGTATTATGGCAATGGTGACAAATATTTTGTTGAAAAATACGACAATGGAAAGTTTCTCACTGGAGAATCATGGGATGAAAAAGGGAAACATTATTTGTATGATCAGTTATACGCTCTACCATCACCAAAAATTACTATGAAAGGATTGTATAAACGAATAGGTCAAGTGATGAAATACCCTTATATCGCAAAAATGAAAAACATTCAAGGTAAGGTGTATATAGAAATTTCTATTTCTTATGCTGGGGTAATGACAAATGCAAGAATAAAAAAAGGTATTCATCCTTCCTTAGATCAAGCAGCGTTAAGAACCATTAAAGAAATTAATGAAGATATAGAATGGTATCCAGGAATGAAAAAAGGAATTATTGAGAGCGAAAGTAAAATTGTCCTTCCGATCTCATTTAAACTAGGTGGTCATGTCAATTAATATATAACCACTCTAATAAAGACTAATAATAAAAAGCGAGAGGAACACCATCCTCTCGCTTTTTATGCACATTGTTTAATGATGTTTCAGGATATTAATTGTCGATTTTATGAGCACTGAATAGGCTAAAAGTGATAATGAAAGATTAGAACAAAGAAAAGAAACACCACTTGTACCACATTAATCAGAATATTAAGAGTATTGTAAACACAACAGAAATGAATGGTTATTGATTAATGATCTTTTGTGATATGAAATTTTTTTTATCTACTTTATTTTTACTACCCTTCTTGGCCTTTGCTCAAAAAGGTGAAGAGTCTATCTGGGATTTAAAAGCACTTTACAAAGCACCAGAGTTTGAAGAAACAACTTTAAAAAGTAAACCTAATGTCAAGAGTATTTTTTACAAAAGTATCAATTACGAAGGGCAGCCAACGAAGGTATATGCTTATTATGGCCTTCCAAAAACGGAAAAGCCAAAGAATGGTTATCCTGCTATAGTATTAATCCATGGCGGTGGAGGTACAGCAATGGAAGAATGGGTAGAAATTTGGAATAAGAAAGGATATGCTGCGATATCAATGGATTTAGAAGGGCATTTACCCTCTTTTCATCACAAAGATAGAGTAGGATTTGAAGGTAACGGCCCAAGTAGGGTTGGAGTGTTTCATGATAATGATAAACCATTAAAAGATCAGTGGTATTATCAAGCCGTTGCTCAAGTGATTATCGCAAATTCATTTTTAAGGAATTTAGACGATGTAGATGCCAATAAAATTGGAGTAACTGGAGTAAGTTGGGGAGGTATGTTAACCAGTACTGTAGCAGGTGTTGATCATCGGTTCAAATTTGCCATTCCAATTTATGGATGTGGCTTTCTAAATGGAACAGATGGCCATATGGGAAATCATTTTAGAAATGGAAATGATGCTTATAGAGAAAACCTCCTTAAGAATTTTGAAGGGCAGAAGTATTTACCGAAAGCAGAGATGCCAATACTGTTTATTAATGGATCCAATGATGCACATTTCCCAATTCCTGCTTCTGTTGCTTCATATAAAGCACCAAAATCAGATGCTTATTTGTATATTGTAGATGGATTAGGACATGGTCATCCGCCTGCTTGGAAAGTTCCAGAGTCTTATACTTTTGCTGATGCAATTGTAAATAATAAACCTTTTATGAAAATCCAGAAGACACAGTGGGATAATGGTATCATTACTGCTTCTGTAAAAAGTGCAGATATAGCCAATGTGATGGTTTATTATACGGAAGATACAGGAAAGTGGGGGGATAGAAAGTGGACAAAACTTCCAGCGAAATTTTCTGGTAAAAAAATCAAAGGAGAATTACCTTCTACAGCACAAGCGGCCTATTTTTTAGTTACTGACACTAACGGAATAACTTTAACATCTGAAGTAAAGATGAAGGAGTTAGAGAACTAAATAAATGACTTTTTAAACACTATTCGAAATGAACTACATAAGAAAAATACTACTCGTTATATTTACCCTCTTTATAGGAGGAAGTGTTTGGGGGCAATTACCCACACCTCAAGACCTTTGGAAAGATTTCGACCCCGACCAAGGTGATTTTAAAGAAGAAATTATCTACGAAGGAGTAAGAGAAGGAATATATTATAAGGATGCTTACATTTCTGCTTATGTAAATGGGGAGGAAGTTAGAGTGTATTGTAAATATGCAGTAAAAGACGGATTGAAAAAGGCACCTGCTCTATTAGATGTTCATGGATGGATGTCTCAACCACACATTGATATGAATTATGTCAATGATGGATGGGCGGTATTAGCACATGACTATTGTGGAAAAACAGGTGATAGACCTCACTATACAAAATACCCTGAGTCATTAAAGTATGGTAATATTGATAATAAAGAAGGTTATAGAATAAAAAATAAACTACCTGATGGTTCTTTAATCACAGACCCTAAGCAAACAGACGATTACTTATGGTATGTATTGCAGAGAAGAGCTTTAAGTTATTTGTATCAACAAAAAGAAATTGATACTGATAAAATTGGTGCCAAAGGTTACTCATATGGAGGAACCCTAATGTGGAACTTAGGTATGGACAAAAGAATTAAAGCTTTTGTAGCGTATTTTGGAATTGGTTATCTGCAATATTGGAGAAATAAGCAGGTGTGGCTCTACAATAATCCATATAAAGAACCAAGTAAGGATGCTGGAGATGAATTGTATTTATCAAGTATAGCACCACAGGCACATGCACCTTATATTCAAGCTCCTGCACTTTGGTTAAGTGGTACGAATGATCACCATGGAGGACATGAAAGAAGTGAGCAGATATTTAAATCTTTTCAAAAAGATATCCCTTGGGATTTTGCTTTACAGGCTAGAGGACATCACAATACTGAAAAGTTAGGTGATGATGCTAAAGTTTGGTTAGAAAAGTATGTAATGGGAACAAAACACTTTTGGCCAAAACGTCCAACTTCAAAAATAACATTGGATGATAAAGGTGTGCCTCAGTATACGATCACTCCATCAGATATAGAAAAAGTAAAAAACGTAAAAATATATTATGCGTTAAAAGATCCAGTAAGCTATACGAGGTCTTGGAGAGATACAGAAGCAAAGAAAGTTGGTAATTCTTGGGTAGCATCCTTACCCGTTTTAAATATCGATGATTATGTTTTTGCTTATTCGAACATTCATTACCAAGGTAATATTGTAATATCAGGTGACTTTGAAGCTGCAATTCCTTCAAAACTAGGAAACGCTATCGCTACAGATGAGTTATCTACTACAATGGAAGAGGAAGCTTGGACAAAAGTCGCTCAAGTAGAAGGTGTTGGTGGTATTATGGCGATAAGACCTTATGATAATAATCAAGGTACTGTCAATGAGAATTTCACTGATCCAAAATATGTTGCTCCTAAAGATGCCAATCTTAACTTCTTATTTTATTGTACTCAACCACAAAGTTTAAGTTTGGTAGTAAATGATCATTACAAATATGATTTGGAAATAACAGCATCAAACGAATGGCAACAAATCGAAGTTTTGGCATCTGATGTTCGTTATGGTGGGCAACCGTTAGGACAATGGTCAAAAACAAAGAAAATTGCGATTAGACCAAAAGAAGGGTCAGACCTTACTAAAGTATTATTCTCTAACTTTTCTTGGGAGAAGAAGACTATTGAAGAAATAAAAGCAGAAGCTAAGAAACAAGCAGAGGCCAATCAGATAAAAGGAAAACGTTTATACTTGACATCTAAAAATGCTGCCGAAAAAGATACTTATTGGAGGATTCTAGATGGTAAATCTGTCGATGGACAAGATCTGATGTGTAAAGGAAAACGTTATGATGAGGGATTAGGCGTACATGCACCATCTAAATTAACCTATGAAATTAAAGAAGGTTATAAGCATTTTTATGTAACACCATTAGCTTCAGAATCACACCATGGTAAACTGACGATGAAGATATATGTAGATGGTAATGAGGTATATAATAGTGGAGTAATTACTTCAACAAATCAAGAAATAGAAAAGTTTGATATTGATGTCAAAGGAAGTAAGTCTCTAACATTGGTTGTAGAAGAGGGAGAAAATAAAGGAGGAGACCACGCGAATTGGATTGAGCCGTTCTTTATTGTAGATGAAAGTGTTGAGATTGAATCCGCTGTGACAGAAAAAAAGTCTGAGACAAAAGTTGCGATATCTACTGTTGTAACTACTTCGGCAGCAAAAACAAGTATTGCCACTGAAGTTGAAAAGGGAACCCGTGTTTACCTGACGCAGGAAACAATGAAACCTGAAAGTACATCTTACTGGAAGGTAAATAATAACATGTCTGTTCGTGGTGAAAAACTAACAATGAATGGTAAAGTCTATGAAAAAGGCCTTGGTGTTCATGCTCCTTCTAAGATATCTTATGCTATTCCTTCTAAATCAAAGTATTTCTATGTAACACCTGGTGCAGACGATGCCCATACAGGAAGTGTTAGAATGCGTATTGAAGTAGATGGGAAAGAGATGTACAATTCAGGGTTGATTTCAACAAGAAAACAAGATCCAAAAATGCAGGCAATCGAAGTGGCTGGAGGACATACTTTAACATTGATTGTTGAAGACGATGGTGATAGAGGAGGAGACCATGCAGATTGGGCAGATGCTTTCTTTGTTGAAGGCAAAAAAGAATATCCTAAAAAGAAAATAGCAATCGTTCCTGAAACAGATAAAACAAGTAATGTGAAAGGGGATAAAGTATTTCTTACAAAAGAAATGGCGACTTCAACAGAATCTTTTTGGAGAGTGATGAATGATTTATCTATTGTTGGAAAGAAGATAAGTATTAATGGAGAAACCTATGAGAAAGGATTGGGTGTTCACTCTGACTCAAAAATTGTTTTTCCAATTAAGGACTCTTATAAATCGTTTGTTGTAACACCTGGTGCTAATGATTCACACCATGGTCTAATCCGTATGAGAATTCTTGTCGATGGTAATGAAGTATATAATAGTGGTCCTTTAAAAAGCAGTGACCAATCGCCTAAAGAGTTATTGCTTGATGTGAAAGGACGAAAAGAACTTACACTTATCGTTGATAAAGAAGATGACAATAATGGAGGAGATCATGCAAGTTGGGGTAATGCCTTTTTCCTTTTAACAGGAGGAGCAAAGTAATTACATCAAATACTAATAAATTTTGTTGACTACTTAATGAGCTAGCCTAAGTTTTAGGCTGGCTTTTTTTGTACAACATTTTATATCAGCTTCCTCTATCTTTAAATAGCACCTAACATAATACTACTATTAGTTGTGTTCTTATAATAATTATAAAATAGCATTACGCTCAGTTGTGAAGGTTGCTGATTAGTTGATTTACACTGAAATGCTTGTCATTTTGTTAATTAACCGCCTTATGTAAGATAAGAGCAAAAGAAAGATATACGCAAAGTAGCTTGGTAGGTTAAAAAAATGCAATTTACAATCGTTTAGAACGGGTTTTTTAATATCAACCTATTTTTTAGAGTAATAAACGACAAAGAAAAATGAACAGATTTATTCTACTTTTTATACTTCTTTGCTTTCAGATATCAGTCTTTGGAACTATAAAAAATACAAGATTCGACAGATTGTATGATATCCATGGATTGAACCAAAATACTGTTGCTTCATTACATCAAGATAAATCAGGATTTATTTGGATCGGTACACCTAATGGGTTGTTCAGATACAATGGGAATGAATTTAAATCATATATACATCAACCTGAAGATGACAATACATTAATTAGTAGTAGTGTCACCAATATATTCGAAGATAAGAACGAGCATTTATGGTTAATCACATCCAGTGGTTTATCTATTTTTGACTTAAATAAAGAGAAGTTTTATAACCCTGAAGATTTTAATAACTCGTTAAGACCAAAAGAAGAAATTTTAAAAATAGAACCACTGAACAAAGAGGAGTTATACTTATTATCTTCTGATAAATTATATCATATTACTATCAAGGAAGATTATAAATTAGAGTGGAAAGAAATTGCAGAGCTACAACGACCACATTTACAGTTCAGAAATTTTGCAGTAAATAAGGGGAAAGTCTATTTACAAACTCCTATCACTTTAGAAGTATATGATATTCAATCAGACGATACTATTAAAAAGTTATATGAAATAAAATGCGATATTGATTTACAATCTGATCGTATTTCTGCATTTACCATTAATCCTTATGATGACAAACTGTATCTTTCTACAAAATATTCATGCTTTGAATATGAGTTGAACTGGGAGAAGATCAAGCTGGTCAATAAAATTGATTCAGAGATTTTAGGTACAACAAACAATGAGGAACATACTATTAAAAGGTTGTCATTGGATAGAAATGGCATCTTATGGATTTATATGCTGACAGATGGTGTTATTGCTTTTGATATTAAGTCGAAAAAGGTGATCCATTTTAAAAATTCATTAGATGAGACATCGATTTCAAGCAATATTGTCAATGATATCCTGCTGGACTTATCTGGATTGTATTGGTTTGGTACAGGACATGGTGCCATTAGTATTTTGAACCCTAATAAAAAGCCTTTCTACCATATCTCTAATAACTATTACAAACCACAGAGTTTATCCTCCAACTTAGTCAATACGATTTATATCGATAAAAAACAGAAACTTTGGGTGGGTACTTTTGATAAAGGTTTAGATATTAGTACTAGTAAATACGTATTAGAAGATTCTGAGCAAGCGAGTTTCAAGAACTTTTTTAAAGATCAGACGATAAGTACGATCAAAGAATTTGATGATAAGATTTATGTCACTACCTCAACAGGCCTTTATATTTCAGATAGTAACCATAGTAAATTCCAACGTATCTTTCCTCAGAAATTTCCGAATAATGAGAAGAATTTTTTCGTAGAACTATTTGAGAAAATTGATGATAAGCTTTTGGTGTATGCTTACGGTCGTTTTACTATGATTGACATTAATACGCATAAAGTGGTGAAGATGCATAATAAAATCAAGAACATGGATCTTTTGGAGAAAAAGACGGTGATTCAGATGCATTATGATGGAAAAGATGGAGTGTATATTGGGACTGTAAAAGGGTTATACTACCTAAAAATCAATTCAGGTTCATATGAGGTAGCTGAAGCATTAACACCTAAAAGTACTAGCCTGAGTAAGAGTAGAATTTTTGTATTACATAAACCTAAAAATGAAGACAATACCTTATGGGTAGGAACTTTTGGCGATGGTTTATACAAATGTACTATTCAAAGAGGTAAGGTTGTCGATTATGAGTTATTCTCTCAAAAAGATGGCTTACCAGATAATGTAATTTACAGTATTGTGGAGGGTACCGGTAACTCATTATGGATCTCATCTGATGGTGGTATTGCTAAGCTTAACCCAGAAACAAGAGAGGTGAAAGTTTATGATGTAAGTGATGGTTTGCTAGCCAATAACTTTAGACGTTATGCATTCTTTAAAATGGAAGACGGTACAATACTTATGGGTAACTTAAGAGGTATCACAGCTTTTAACCCATTGGATATCAAAGATGATACAAATGTACCTAGACCTCAAATACTTAAACTAAAGATTAGAAATGAGGAGATCAACCCATTTCAAGAATATGACGGGTATACTTTATTGACCAATCCTATTTATAAAACGGATGAAATTACGATACCTTATACTCTAAATCAGATTACATTAGAATTTGGAGCAACCCAGTATAATGCTAAAAATAGCATTAGATTTTCTTACAGATTATTGGGAGTAGACAAGCAATGGATTAATGCTGATAAATTTCAGCAAAGTGCTAATTATGTTAAGCTTCCAAGTGGTGAATATACTTTTGAGTTAAAAGGGTATAATACAGACGGCATCGAAGGAAAAGAGATTAAGAGGCTTAAAATTAAAGTTTTAAAACCATGGTACTTAACCAACCTAGCTTATGTGATCTACTTGGCTATTGTTATTGCGATCATTTTGGGGGTAATCTTCTATTTAAGATATTTATTCGGTCTGAAACAGTCGATCTTATCTGAAAAGAAAGACAAGGAACATATCCGAGAGATTAACGAAGCAAAGCTAAAGTTCTTTACAAATATCAGTCATGAATTAAGAACTCCACTTACATTGATTTTAAGTCCTTTGGAAAAACTGACCTATGATAAAAAGTTGCCTCCAGAGCTTAAAGAATATGTTGAAAATATCAATACTAATGGACAACGTTTATTGAACTTGACCAACTCACTGATCGATTTTAGAAAAATTGGAGAAGGTGAGATGAAGATCTATCCAGTTTTCCATGATGTCGTTCCATTTGTCACTAAAACTGCGGAAGCTTTTAGCGATTATGCAGAGGATAAAAATATTGATTATCAGATTGATATCAGACATATTCCTATCAATGGCTGGATCGATAAAGGGACTATGGAAAGAATCTTATTTAACCTTTTATCGAATGCCTTTAAATACACTCCAAAAGGGGGGAAGGTCGTTTTTACTATCGATAAAATTGGAGATGAACTTCAACTGAAAGTCTCTGATAATGGTGTCGGAATGGATAAAGAAGAAGCAGATAAAATCTTTGATAGGTTCTATAGAGGAGATAACGAAGAAACTTTATTTGGAAGTAGTGGTATTGGTCTAAACCTTGTTCAGCAATTATTGAAACTTCATCATGGAGAGATTCATGTAGATAGTGCAAAAGGAAGAGGGAGTACATTTACAGTGAAACTTCCACTACTGCACCCTGAGTTCAATAAAACGAATATGGAACGAGGGCAAATTGAAGAGGCGAATACACCTCCTTCAGAAGTAAAGGAAGAAACGATCAAAAGTAAACATACATTACTTATCGTTGATGACAATACAGAAATCTTGAAATTGATCAAAGACCTGTTCCATCATGAGTACAATGTACATACTGCAGAAAATGGTATTGAAGGATTAGAATTATCCATGAAAACAACACCTGATGTTATTCTTTTGGATGTAAATATGCCAAAAATGAATGGCTACGAATTGGCAGAGAAGCTAAAAGAAAATGTGCAAACAAGCCATGTTCCGATTATCTTCTTAACAGCCATGAGTGACTTGGAGAGTAGAAAAAAAGCCTTAGAAAAAGGAGGACAATTACACATTGGTAAGCCGTTCTCTCCTTACTTATTAGAACTTCAGGTAAATAATATTATTAATCAGAAGAATAAGGAGAAAGAAATCTTGAAGAAGAACATCATCATGAGTGCAGATAAGGAAAAGGTACTCACAAAAGATGAACAGTTCTTAAAAGATATCAAACAGATTCTTGAAGACAACTACAATAACGATGAGTTTACCGTAGAAGAATTATCTGTAAAAGTAAACATGTCTTACATTCAGTTTTACAGAAAGTTTAAAACCGTAACAGGTATTACTGCCAACGAATATTTAAGGTTATACCGCTTAGAAAAAGCCTCTCATTTACTAAGTAATGATGAGAACATTACGGTTAGAGAAGTGATGTACAATGTAGGCTTTAATAGCCAGTCGTATTTCACTAAAGCTTTCAAGAAAGAATATGGTTTAACACCGGCTGAATTCAAGAAAACGAAGACAAGAGAAAAAGAAAACGTTTAATTCATTTCATTGGAAACATCTTAAAACCGAGTCGTCATATTAATAACAATGTGCATGGCTCGGCTTTTTTTTGTGTAATAGTTTGATATTCAGGTGATAGTATTCGATTCTTTGGTGTTTTATAACGATTCATTGTTTGCAATATCAAGACAATCATTTGATATTTTATTGATACCTCGAAAGTAAATAAGGGCATAAGTTTGTGTTAGTTAATTACTTAATATGCTTATGCAGCAATTTACTTTTTAAATACCATCACTATGAAACTATCTAATTTCGAGGTGAAATATCTTATTACTTTCTGGATACTATTATTCTCAACTTCTATAAACTTAGAAGCTCAATTACCTCCTCAATTATGGGATTTTGCAAATACAAATACACAAATGTATTTCCCAGATAAATTAGGCGTAACTGAAGAGTTTCACATTCATACCAATCATCACTTTTTACGTTTCAATGCCAAAAAATTAAAGTTGGTACAATTTAGAAGTAACGCTCCTTTTGAAAGAAATAGAGGAATGGAACGTCTACTGAGTAAGACAGATTTTGATATTCTATCGATGTACCTGGAATATAATGGCAGTAGGTATAAAGTAATAAGAGATGAAGCAAACCCAAGTTACTTAGGAGAATGGGTAGAAGGAGGTAAATTTTTTCAGAGACGATTTATCTCAGGGTTAAAATTAGAAGATGGGCCATTGTTTAAGTTTGGGTTAGAGATTGCTTCTTGGGCAGACGCTTTTGCTTTCACATTAACGTATGATGAAAACTTTATGCCTGAGGATGAAATGAAATTAATTATTGAGTTTGAGTTACCACAAGAACAATACAATCTTAGTAAGAAAAGCAAACATGAATTGCTGGTTTCAAGTACTAATGATTTGTATTGGAACGTAAAATCTGACCAAGTAGACAACTCCATAAAAATGGGAGGTGGGAAGATAAAAATAGAGGCACCACTCAAAAACCGTATGGTCTCAGCAATCTTTAGTTATGTACATCCTTTTCAAGAAAATGGTGGTATTAAAGTCACTGCAACTGATAGAAATAGTCCTTTTAATAATTTGAAAGTGAAGAAAGATACTATTCTACAAGCAACAGTTGTGTCTTTAAATGATAATATGCAGTCCAAATTTGGGATGGAACGTACACAACTTGTTTTGGAAAATACGACCAACAAAGTACAATTTGAACGATTGATATTTGAAAAATCAGAGACCGTAAAAGACATTACAGGCTGTTCGATCATTTTAAGAGATAAAGAAGGCTTCCCTACAGGTATTCCTATTCAATTATCAAAAAACTGGCATAACAACTATTATTCGAAATATATGGGACCATGGATTCGTGGTTTTACTATGGTAGCTATACCACCTAATAAAAGTGTTGAGCTAGAAATAAGCAGAGTATCAGGATATTGGGGTAGTTTACCAGCAGTATCTCATAGTCAACTTTCGTTGTGTGCCTGGGGAAATAAAACGGCCACTAGTCACCAATTATGGGAGGAAACAGCAGTAGGTGCATTTGGAGAAAGTATCTGTTATGAGCCAAATGGAGGTTTAACGAAATCTATGATTACAGATGTAAGGCCATTGTTTGTTAGAAGCACAGATAAAAATGTAGCCGCACCCAAAATGTATGATTGGACACCAAATGTTGGTGGAGGGGACTTTCTAAGGTACTATGATATGGAAGGTAACCTAAAGCAGATCAAACAGATGAAGGTTAACTACATCAGAAATTGCCCTAACCTGTCGGAAGTGGTCTATACTGGTAAAACAGAAAATGATGAAGCAGATTACAAGCTGACGACACATATCATCCGATCGAATGATTACCTAAGAGCATACTATCATGTTGAACTTACGGTCAATAAAACATTTGAATTCAGCCGTTTAGCAATTTCACAATTTGGATCAGAAACATATGCTTTCAGTCATGAAAATAACTTTGGCTATGGAAATGAATACGGCATCTTATTAGACATTGAAAACGAAAGAGATAAAACAGGATATTCAATCAAGAACATAGACGCTCCTGGCGCTGCACCTTGGGCCAGTATGCATAATGCAGAAAACCCAATGCCTGATAAATACGGAACTTGGGCGAATAGAGGGTTAGTATTAAGAGAATGGAAATCGATTATTGATGGCGAATTAGTAAAACCTCAATTTTCAACATTTGTACATTACAGTTCAAAGATCAAGAAGAATGTTACCTTGATAGAGTTGAATTTCCCACATGATATCAAAGCTTTAAATCAAGGCGATGTTATTGATGCAGTGATAGAGTTGTGCATTCTTCCTAATGAGCCCGATAGTTATTATGGAGACAACGAAAACTTTAAAGAGTTTATGAAAGAAGCCGCAAATACTTGGAAGCCGATGTTTAGAGAAGCCTACCAGAATACTCAGAAACTTAATATCAAAAAAGGGAAGTTAGTAAGAAGAACACCTCTAATGATTGATGCTGAAGATGATGAAGTAGTAGTAGATATTTCTAATGGTGTTGGCTATGTACCGGTGACTATTTCGAACATTTCTAACTACAAAAAATTTAGAGCGATCATTACAAAAAATGGTGATTTTATTAATCTAAAGGACCAAGAGAAGTTTGGCAACGATTATTGGCAAACAGATTACAACCCAGAATCTAAAACTTGGGAAGTAACTTACTCTATTCCTATGGATGATAACATTGAGCCCTAGTCTTACATTAGGGTATGAAATGTTCAAAAAAACCTTTATTTTTAAGCTATTCATTGATGATTATATCTCAATCTTTCATTATGTAGATTCATAACAAGAATTGTAAGCTAAGAGCAAAGGTTGTAAGATGAGAACACCTAAAATTGTAGTGTGAAAACAGTCTTATTAAGTCAATTCTTTTAAACAGAATGAAATGAAAAATAAAAACTTATTATTAGCCATATTTTTTATCATGGCACCAATAGTTTCTTTATTTGCACAAGACCAAATTCAGAAATTATTCAGATCTTCTACAGCCGTTTTTGATGTAGCAGAGTATGGAAAAAACACTCGCAGAATTGGAATGGCTCACAATCCTCAAACAGGAGATGTGGAAGTGACGACTATAGATACACCGTTCGGTAAGGCCAAACAAACAAAAGCATATTTTGAAGTTGATGGTAAATTTGGTTACGAACTTCATGTAAGAGAGTTAGAAAATTTAGATGCTTATACGATCCAAGCATTTTTCCATAACAAAAGTGAGGATAATACTTACCTAAGAGCCTTCGACTTGTTCAGTATGGATAGAAGTTTCGGTGGTCAAGTAGATTTATCTAAACCAGAAGATTGGTTAGTGACACCTCTTATGGAGCACCACCATGCTGAAACGTTGGCCGAAATGGACAAACGTTTTAAAGAAGTTGGTTTGTTTTATAATACGGCAACTGACAATTCATTCTTATTGGGACCAACTGGACCTGGAGATGCTCACTGTAATGTTCATGTTACTAAGCAAAAAATTCGTGCTATAGTACGTATGGACCAAGTATTGGTTGAGCCAGGTGAGGTAAGAAGAAGTGAGGAAATGATCTTCATTAAGGAAGATAAAGACAAAAATATTGATGTTTGGACAAAATGGGTAGCGATTACTCACAATGCTAAATTAGATAGGGATCCTGTATATGGTTGGTGTAGCTGGTACGATCGTACAACGAAAATCGACGAAGCACATGTAATGAATGTAACGAAAACGATTAAAGAGAATCCTAATACATTCGGTAGAGGAATTATTCAAATCGACGATGGTTATCAAAAAATGGATGGCGATTGGTCAGCAAATGAAAAATTCCCATCAGGAATGGCCAATGTTGCTAAAGAAATTAGAGCAATTGGTGCAACTCCAGGTGTTTGGTTTGCTCCTTTAATGATTAATCCTGAACATCCATTTGCGAAGGCTAACCCGGATGCCCTTCAGAAGAATGCAAAAGGTATTGAATCGTTCATGAACCCTAACCCTTTCCATCCTTCAGGAGCAAAGTGGTTAAACCCAACAAACGCAAAAGCCAAAGAATTCTTATTCAATATCATCAAAGATGCTAGAGATAGAGGATTCGGATATATCAAGATTGATTTTAATGGTATTGGAGCGGTATATGATAACCCTAAGTTAACAAGATTACAGACTTTCAGAGAGTTATATACTTTGTATAGAGAAGCAGCAGGTGATGATATGTATATCTTATCTTGTTTAGGTCAGCCAACTAGAGGTGTAATTGGTTTTATCGATGCCGCTAGAGTAGGTCCGGATTCTCACCCTGCTCATTTTAGTCACTGTTTAGAGTCAGTATTAAGATTCCAAATCTTCCATAAAGTGTGGTGGAATAACGACGCGGATGTATCTTACTTAGAATATAAGTTACCATCTCGTAGAGTAGGTCATACACCTCAGCAAGGTATGTGGCATACATGGCACAATACAGTAGCTTTAACAGGAGGTACTGCCATGATTTCTGAACCTATTGATGCTCCAGATGTAAAAGAGGTATGGAGAAATTATGAGATCATGCGCCCAGGAGTTATTGAACAAACTAAACTTTTAACGTTAGGGAAATCTCCAAATAATACGGTATTTGGTTTCACTGCTAAGAGAGAGTTTGGCGACTTTGGAGTATACAATCTTTATAACGTTGATAAAGAAAAAGAAAATGATGTAACGATTAATCTTGTAGAAGCAGGATTACCAAAAGATACAAAATGTGCAGTATATGACTTCTGGAAGAATGAGGTAGTTGGTTATGCAACGAATACATATACAGCTGAAAAATTATACTCAAATTCATCTCAATTAGTAAGATTTACACCAATTGAAGATGACAAACTAAAAGTTTTAGGATCTAATTTACACCTTTCAATTGGTGCGAACGAAATCACAAAATTAACAGTAAAAGGTAGCGGAGTGAAAGTAGAATTGTCAGATGCTGGAGCTCAAGAAGGTGATATTATCTTCTTCTCGAAAAAAGGAATTCAAGCAGGTAATGCTAAAAATTGTAAGATCAAGAACATTGAAAGCCTTGGTAACAATCTTTGGAAAGTAACATTATCTGAAAGAAAGTGGGATACGAAACAATCGTTCTCATTAAAGACAGTAGTAATGTAAGATCATTTCATATAAAAGTCTAAAGCATAAACCTATTTGGGTTTATGCTTTTTTTATTTTTGTAAATCACACTTTTATTTTTGATAAGTATATGAGAGCAAAAGAAAGTAAATTTTAAACCAATCCATCGATTCAAAAATCCGCATTTTTGTTATACGCCTTATTATTTAAATAAGAACCAGAAATGATTTTTTAAGACCATATGGGTCTGCTTTACCAAAATTACTTATTAGAGATCTTCACAATAGAATAAAACTTTCTAACTGAAATAAAATGAATGAATTTTACTTTTTAAATCGACATTCAAAAGGATGTCTTTACTTATTGGTATTACTTTTTTTTATATATAATACGACCTTCGCACAAAGTATAAATGACCAAAATCTACCGATTAACCTTCAGACTGTTACTTCTGATGTAGTTTTTGAAACAGGAAGGTTTTCGTTAACCATCAATAGTATTGGTGTGGTATCTTCTTTGAAAAAGAAAAACGGAAAGGAAGTTTTAAAAGCATATGATGGTTTTAACTTGGTATTTTCAGAAGGTAACACCAAATCATTAAACAAGTTTTATACATCAGGTGATAAATATATTTTTGCTACCAGCGATAGGAAGTATTATGCTACTTTTGAAATAAAAGAAACTTCCACTTACCTCGCATTTGACTTGGTTGATTTTTACGGTGATCTACCCCAAGGAACGTACTTAAAATTTACACTTTCTGCTGATGAGCACACCAAGGGAATGTGTTTTGATTATACAAATATTGATACCTACAAAGATACTCGCTACGAAACTCGATTTGAACATTTAAGAGATAGATATAAAGACAATTCACTTGGCGGTTTTATCTTGTATACCTTTGATAATGAGTCTGAAGAGGATGAAAGTATTATAAGAGCATGGGGAGAAGAGGCCATTCCACATCCTACGATAAGTGGGACTTGGAACTACGACGCAGCAAGACAGTGGATTGAGGATTGGAAAAAAATGTTTGAAGACCAAAGTGTGATGTATATTAGTCCTGAAAATGTGGAAGAATTAACCCAGTTCGAACCCTATTTAGAAATGGCTGATGTTACAACTGTCAATTTTTTTACTGACATGTGGCATGGAGGGTTTTGGCCGTACGACAAGTTAAATTGGGAAGTAGATGGCATCTTTGGTAGCCAAACAGCATTAAAAAGTTATTCCCAGCAACAACAACAGAAAGGAAGAAGTATCAATATTCATTATGTAAGTGGAGGTATAGGAAAAGGAGACCCATTATATGGAAAAGAAAATTTATCTGATGAGTTAGCTACTTGGGTAGAAGGTACGCTCCAACAAAATATCACCCAAGAGGAAAGTTCTATTTTATTCAAACCCAATAGAAATGATATAGCTGCACCGGAAAGTATTTATAATGCCTCTAATCATTTCGGTCACCTATCTATACCGTTAATGAGTTTCTTTAAATACCATTATCTAAAAATTGGAAAAGAATTAATAGAAGTAGATGCAATTACAACCCATGATGATGGTACTTGGGAATTCACAGTGAAAAATAGAGCCATCAATTCCACAGTGTCTTCGGAACATTCTCAAGGAGAAAAAGTAGAAGGAATTATGTTGGCCTACAATCAAGTGTATGTCCCAAATAATAATTCAGAACTATTTAAGACATTAACCACAAAGTATGCAGAACTCCTAAACGATTGCAGTATTTCTAATGCTTCATTTGACGGAGCGGAGATTCATGCATATGATGGTCAATGGGGATTTAGAAAATATGCTCAACAAGTATATGAGAAGTTGGACCACCCTGTTGTTGTTAGAACTTCCAATGGAAAAGAACCAGATGCAGGATATTTGGAATATAAAATCAATGAAACAAAAAAGTACTTGCAAGCACCTGTTGGTGATCATAACCAAGGGAGGCCTTCATTGAAACTAGAGAGAAACAGTACTACTAACAAAGGTGTTTATACTGCGGCTACTAATATTTTAGCGGCTCACTTTATGTTGGGAATACAAGCAGCATCTGGAGGTAGAAATTATTCTATTTTACGTCCAGATCCCATGTTTGGTATAACAATAGATGAATTAGAGACTTATGGTAAAACGGAGGAGTTGTTAGAATTACTTCCAAAATGGAAAGATGTAGGTAGTCGTTTAACTGATGAACAAAAGCAACGTATCCTTGATACTCATTATAATTACTTGGGTAATTTAAAAGCTTCAACAACGACATTTGAGCTTCGAGAAACGGCTGACAACTACCACTTGGTTCCCATACAAATGATGAGTCTAGACCCGAATACGATTTTAGATGATATTATCTCAAACCCTGTATTGCAGCGATTCCACATGAAACAGGAAGATGGTATGTATGTGCCAAAGGTAAATATGGCATTCGGTGATACGAAAGAATTGGACAATCAATACCATCAACAACAACCACAGTTTATTCTCAGAATATTGAGAGGAGAGGAACAAATTGTCAACCCTTATTTTGAAATAGGTGATAGCCAATTGATGGTCGAGACTACGTTATCTGCAGTAACGGATCATACGCAATATATTGAATATAGAGGGGGAGACCATGCCATTATTTATGATCAGAATTGGAATAAGATAAAAGAAGCGGAGGTAAAGATTGAAGGTGATTTTTATGCTAAAAATGGATATAATGAAGTGACTTTAGGTAGTGAGAATTCATCTACAGCAGCTGTTGAGTTACTTCTTTTTACCGAGGGGGAGGCGATTAGCTTAGTTAAACAAAATAATGATGCTCAGCTAAAAGATATCCTTGTCGATAAGATTTCAATTGAAGGGTTCTCTTCAGATCAAATAGAATATGATATCGAATTGCAGAAAGGAACGACAATGGTTCCTGAAGTAAGTGTTTTGTTATCAGATAACAATGCTTCGGCGACCATTTCTCAAGCAATAGGGTTACCCGGAACTACAGAAATTATCGTTTATGCTGAAAATGGTGTAGATAAATTGGAGTATACTGTTAACTTTACTGTGGATATGGGATCAGGTAATGCAAACCTGTCAGAATTGTATTTTGATGGCCTTATTTACAAAGAATTCGATCCTAATATTGAGGAATATAAAATAATTTTAGAAGAAAATCGTTTTCCTAATATAGATGTGTTTCTAGAAGATCAAACTTCAACATATGAGATTATAGGGGAGAACAAATTTGGAGAGACGATAAAAATTGTAGTGACTGCACAAGACGGAACAAACAAAACGTATTCTTTGGTACTATATTGGCAAGGTGCATTGAGTGCTTCAAATTGGAAAGATGAAGTATATGTTTACAAATCTAATCCAAGAACTTTGACAATTAAATCAAGTACAAATCTTCAAGGAAAAGAAGTCATTATATATGATATACATGGTAAGCTGATAGAGCAACAAACTTTATCAGGTAATCTGACTGAACTTACTATTTTGTCTAAAGGAATCTACCTTGTCCAAATTGTTGACAATCAGTTTAGAAATACATACAAAGTACTGTTTTAACATTTAAAATTAAAAAACGTAGGGGGAATTATTGGATATAAAAACAATAGAGATGATTGAAATGAACCGACAAAACACTTCTAACTCTTCCCCCTTGTTTTTAATTTATTGTACTTTCTCTTAGTATGATCTCAGTATCCATTACGACATGTTGGTGTTGATCCGCTTTTTCATAATCGAATAAAATTTCAACCGCTTTTTTACCCATTTCGAAAGATGGTTGCTTAATCGTTGAGAGCTTTGGAGAAGTATAGGTCGAAATAGGTTCATCTGCATATCCTATTATGGAAACATCATGAGGTACAGAAAGTCCTAATTCTTTAATGGTTTCTAAAACCACAAATGCCAAATAATCACTACAAGTAAAAATTGCTGTTGGGCGATTCTCTTTTTCAAAAGAAGCTTTAATCTCTTCTTTTAGTAATGCCTTATCATCAGAATTAATGATCAAAGAAGTATCCAATATCAATCCTTTTCGTTGAATGGCTTCCACATATCCCATATATCTATTAAAAGTTGTAGAAATGCCTTCTTCCCCTTTTACATGTAAAATTCTTTGGTGCCCTTTTTCTAGTAAGTGATTGACGGCCTTAAACGCACCATTAAAATCATCGGTGATTACTACAGAGGTATCGATATCTTCACAGATACGGTCCAATAAGACAATAGGTATTCCTAGGTTTCTAATTTCATTGAGGTAAGAGTAATCTTCTGTATCTTGTGATAAAGCAATAAGTAAACCATCCACTTTTGCATCCGACATTTGAAAACAAGTCCTTTTTTCTTGATCGTAATCTCGACCAGAACTTCCCACTAACATCTGATATCCCAATTCTCTGATTTTATCTTCGACGCCATGAAGCATTACCGAGAAGAAATTATGATTAAACTCTGGGATGACAACACCTACCGTTTTGGAGGATTGGTTTTGTAAGTTTCTGGCCACCATATTAGGTCGATAATTCCACTCTTTTGCTAAAGCTATGACCTTATTTCTCGTCTTCTCTGAGATGCGTTCTCCTCCATTCAAGGCCCTGGACACAGTTGTAGGAGTAACTCCTAATGCTTTGGCGATGTCCTTTATGGTTACTCTTTCTTTTCTCATGGTATTGCTTGCTACTTTATGAACTAAAAAATGTTGGTGGAAGTTGGTAAGCCCCTCAATTAAGTCCGATTATAAAACACAAATTACGCAATCACTTTTCTATTTCAAAAAAATCACCTTTGATTTTGACGCAGGACAAACGTTAAACTTTTTATCTTTAGGTGTCAACAATACATTTGTAACATCACAATAAACGATAAGCGAACACAATATCTTTTAAGGGAAATTGTGTCTAATATTACTCTGATGTACTTATGAAAAAGATAGATGCACACCATCATTTATGGAAGTATTCTCCTACGGAACATTCATGGATTGACGATTCCATGTCTGTATTAAAACAAGATTTTCTACCTCAAGATTTATGGCAAGAAATGTCAAAGGCAGGGTACGAAGGTTGCGTAGCAGTACAGGCAAGTCAGACAGAAAAAGAGACACAGTTTCTTCTTTCGGAAGCGAGTACAAATCCATTTATTTTAGGAGTTATTGGATGGGTCAATCTAAGTCATCATAATGTAAGAGAACGTTTAAATTATTTCTCTCAGTTCTCGGGATTTAAAGGGGTAAGACATGTCTTACAAGATGAGGAAGATGATCAGTTTATGTTAAGAGCAGAGTTTCTAAAAGGTATCGCCTGTTTAGAGGAGTTTGGCTTAACATACGATATTTTGATCTTTCCTAAGCATTTACCATATGCTGTTGAATTAGTAGAAAAATTCCCCAATCAACCTTTTGTGATTGATCATATTGCTAAACCAGAAATTAAAGACGGGAAGTTTGAGAATTGGGCAGACGATATGCATAAGATCGCTTCTTATAGCAATGTTCAATGTAAGCTTTCCGGAATGGTTACAGAGGCAGATTGGAACAATTGGACAGTAGAACAATTGCAACAATATATTGAAATAGTAGTAGATGCCTTTGGTGTAGATCGTGTGATGATTGGTTCGGATTGGCCTGTATGTAAACTAGCAGGTGAGTATACTGAAGTAATGCAAGTGGTAGAAAGTTACTTCACTAATGAAGAAGATAAAGAGAAAGTTCTAGGCGGTAATGCTGCCAAATTCTATGGACTTATCAATAAATCTGTAGACGTTATTTAACTAAAAATATAATGATCAATACTTTAACTAAGCCAACTTTTCTGGCAGATGTCTATAAAGACCATCCATCATTTTCACATGGAACTAGAATGGTACTAGGAACTTCAGGCCTTGGTGGTGTTTGGGGACCAGTAGATGAAAATGAATCTGTAGATCTAATTCTATATGCTTTAGAAAATGATATCTTATCGATGGATACTGCTCCATCATACAATAGAGCAGAAGAGTTTTTAGGAAAGGCTTTAAAGCAGTGGAAGGGTGAAAAACCATTTATCAGTACAAAAATTGGGAGACTTTTTGCTGAAAAGGCAGATGAATTTCATTTAGATTATTCTAGAGAGACCATGTTAAAAAGCATGGAAACAAGCTTAGAAAGGATAGGTGTTGATGCTGTAGATGTATTGTTTTTACATGAGCCTCATTTACTTCCTTATGATAAAAAAGATGATATCATTGAGACATTGTCGCTTATTAAAGAAAAAGGGTATGCGAAGAAAATTGGTGTGGGTGGAAATCCAGTGCCAGAGTTTTACCCATTCTTTGAGTCAGGACTGTTCGAAGTGGTTTCAGGGTTTATGAAAATGGATGCTTGTAATATGTCTGCATTTGAAAAAGACATTCCTTATTTCCAGAAGAACGATATACGCTATTATGCTGCTTCGGCCTTACACATGGGATTATTAGGTAGTCGATTTGAAAGACTTTGTGAAGAAAGACCTAATAACGAATGGATTTCAAACAGAGACGTTGATGTGGCTATTAAAGTAAAAGCAATTGCTGATCAATATGGAATCGATTTAGCGGGTATGTCACTACGTTATTTGATGTCTACAATTGAAGCAGACCGAATTGTAATTGGAGCTAGAAAAACAGAACAAATAAAAACAACAGTTGACTATTGGAAACAAGGTGGCTTGTCGGAAGAAATATTCAACAAAATCACAGACTGTATCTTTAACTAATTAATGAAATGAAAACAATAATTCTAAACAAACCAGGGTCTTTTGAGGTCAGTGAAATGGAATCACCTCAAGAAACTTTAAATAGCGGAGAGGCTCTAGTAAAAGTACATAGAGTAGGTATTTGTGGAACAGATTTACATGCCTATACGGGCAAGCAACCGTTCTTTACTTACCCTAGAATATTAGGTCACGAATTGGGTGTTGAAGTCATTGATATAGCTGAAGATGTAGATAATGTTGTTGTTGGTGATAAGTGTTCTGTAGAACCGTACTTCAACAAAACAGAAGACCATGCTGTAGAAAGAGGTTTTACGAATTGCGGAGAAAATATTTCTGTATTTGGAGTACATGAAGACGGAGGGATGAGAGAATATTTTAAAATCCCTGCTAAATACCTTCATGCTTCCAAATCTTTAAGTTATGATCAACTTGCATTAGTGGAGACATTGAGTATTGGTTGTCATGCGGTGAATAGAGCAAAAGTAACTGCAGAAGATACCGTAGTTGTTATTGGTGCCGGCCCTATTGGTATGGGTGCATGTCAGTTTGCGATGGCAGCAGGAGCAAAAACGGTGATGATGGATATTAACCAAGACCGTTTAGATTTCTGTAATAGAAATATTCAGGTAGACGGTACAGTTGAGGTACATCAGGAAGTTGCTGAAACGGAAAAAAGAATTAGAGCTCAGTTTGATGGTAATTTACCAACTGTCGTTATTGATGCGACGGGTAACAAACATTCAATGGCGAATACCTTACAGTATACAGCATCGGCAGGTAGAATAGTATTTGTTGGTTTATTCCCTGGAGATTTCTCTTTCCACGATCCCTATTTCCATAAAAAGGAATTAACGTTAATGGCAAGTAGAAATTCATTACCAGCAGATTTTGATCAAATCATTGAAATGATAGAGAAAAATCAAATTGATACTACACCATGGATCACTCACAAGGTCTTATTTACCGATATCGCTAACCACTTTGACAGTTGGTTAAAACCAGAAACTGGAGTTATCAAAGCAATGTTGACTTTATCATAAAACCGATAGGATTATCTTATCTCTACAATAAATGACATGAGTGAAATCACAATAAATAATATTGATTTAAATAAAGAGGAGCAGGTAGAAAAGCCTGCTCCCAATACCAAAGAAGAAAAGGTAGTAGAGAAAAAATACTTAGTACCTTTTGTCTTGATCACCAGCCTTTTTGCTTTATGGGGATTTGCCAATGACATCACAAATCCGATGGTTTCGGCTTTTAAAACAGTGATGGACATTTCGAACTTTAAAGCATCATTTGTTCAGTTTGCTTTTTATGGAGGGTACTTTACAATGGCACTTCCAGCGGCTATTTTAATAAAGAAATATTCGTATAAATCGGTGATTCTGATTGGAATGGGATTGTACGCTACAGGAACGCTTTTGTTTATTCCAGCAGCACAATTTCAGATGTTTGGTTTCTTTTTAGCTTCTTACTACATCCTTACTTTTGGTTTAGCGTTTTTAGAAACTACAGCTAATCCTCTCATCTTATCACTAGGGTCTAAGTCGACATCTACACAAAGATTAAACTTGGCTCAGGCATTTAATCCAATTGGATCACTTACAGGGATGTTTGTAGCACAGCAGTTTATTTTATCTAAGCTACAATCTGCCGAGAAATCAGCAGAAGGTAAATCATTATTTGCGACTTTACCAGAAGCAGAGCAAGCGATTATAAGATCACATGATTTGATGGTGATTAGAGACCCCTATGTAATGTTAGGTTTAGTGGTACTGATCATTGGGATAGTTATAGCAGTAACCAAAATTCCTTCCGAAAAGAAAAGAGAGGATAACTTTAGCTTAAAAGCAACCATCAATAGGTTATTAGATAATACTACATATAAAGAAGGCGTCATCGCTCAGATATTTTATGTAGGTGCACAAATTATGTGTTGGACATTTATCATCCAGTATGCGGAGAATCTTGGTTACTCAAAAGCAGAAGCTCAGTCTTTCAACATTATAGCTATGGTATTGTTCTTAACGGGTCGATTTGTAGCAACATTTATGATGAGATTTGTCTCTGCAGCACTTTTACTTTCCATTTTCGCTTTTGGTGGAGTAGCCTTAATGTGTGTAACGATCTTTGTTGGAGGTGATATTGGTTTGTATGCCTTGATTGGAACATCACTATTTATGTCGCTAATGTTCCCAACAATTTATGGAATAGCACTAGAAGGTTTGGATAATGATACAGAATTCGGTGCTGCAGGTTTAGTAATGGCCATTGTAGGTGGTGCACTTATGCCTCCAATTCAGGGAGCTATAGTAGATATGGGAGAGGTGATGGGACACCCATCAGTAAACATTTCATTTTTACTACCATTAGTATGCTTCTGCTTCATTTCAATCTTTGGTTATAGAAGGTTTATCTCTACAAAAAAATAAGACATGCAATTTAAAAGATATTGTAAAACACTTTCTCTTTCGGATAATCCAACGCTGATTGAAGAATATAAAAAAGTTCATGCGAAAGGTTATGCATGGAAGGAAATTACTGAAGGGATGAAAGAGGTCGGTATCCTCGATATGGAAATTTATATTCATAGCACCCAGTTATTTATGATCATGGATACGGTAGCGGATTTTGATCATGAAGAACAAATGAAAGTGTTGGCGACCAAGCCAAGGCAGTCTGAGTGGGAAAAGTTTGTTTCCCGATTCCAAGAAGCAGATGAAAACACAGATGCCGATGGAAAATGGGAGCTGATGGAACGCATCTATGAGTTAGAGCAAAAAGAAGATTACACTCCATTAGACGGGCAAGTAAAAGAAGTTTCTAAAATAGTAAAGGATACTCCTACTTCAATAGCAGAATAAAAACAACCATGGCAAAATTTTCAAGAATAGATGTAGTTTCTAAAATGAAAACTACGGTGATCGTTCCCGTTTTTTACAACGGTGATATTGAAACTACTCTAACGATTATCGATACAGCTTATAAAGCCGGAATCAGGGTTTTTGAATTTACCAATAGGGGAGAACAAGCGGATCAGATTTTCTCACAATTGATAAAAGTAGTGAGGAAAAATTATCCTGAATTAGCTTTGGGTATTGGATCAATTGTCGATGAAATTACAGCGGGAATATTTATTCAGAATGGTGCTGACTTTATCGTTTCTCCACTTTTTAACCCTGCTATTGCTAAGATTTGTAATCGAAGAAAAATTGCTTGGTTTCCGGGGTGTACAACAGTATCAGAAATATCAAATGCCCATGAATGTGGAGCAGAAGTAGTGAAAATTTTTCCTGCCAATAGTTTTGATGCTAAGAGCTTTATTAAGGGAGTTAAAGCACCTATGCCATGGACAGAAGTGATGCCAACAGGTGGTGTTTCCCCAACGGTAGAAAATATTAAAAGTTGGTTGGATGTAGGCGTAAGTTGTGTAGGAATTGGAGACAAACTTATTGTTAAAAATGACGATAGCACTTACGATCTGGAAGCTACCTATGTACGTCTAAAGTCACTTATGGAATTTGTCTCTGATTATAGAGGTATGACTTTGGGCATAACAGTGTAAGTAGATCCTATCTATTTTTTGAAAAACTTCACGAAGAAATAAAGAACTCAAGATGATGAATAAAGTACTAATGGTGCACCCCACAGACAATGTGATGGTCGCACTAAAAGATTTAGAAATCGCTGAAAATATTGAATTTGAAGGTCAAAAGATCACAACGACAAGTCCGGTAAAAAGTAAATTCAAATTTGCATTGAAAGATTTTGAGGTGGGTGATGAAGTGATCATGTATGGTGTTTTGGTTGGAAAAGTAACTCAACCTATCAAGAAAGGAGAAGCGCTTACAGTGGATAACGTAAAGCATGCTGCAAGTGATGTGGTGGTAAGAGATAGAAGAACGTCATGGACTAAACCCGATGTATCTGCTTTTGAAAACAGAACATTTATGGGGTATCATAGAAATGATGGACAAATCGGTACACAAAATATGTGGTTAGTTGTTCCATTGGTTTTCTGTGAAAATAGAAATGTCTTAGCAGCTAAAGAAATCTTGGAAGATAAATTAGGCTATTCAAAAGGGCGTGATTATGACCTTGACATTGATAGCCTATTACAAAAAATAGAAAATGGTTCTGAAGGTAATGCCATCTTAAACGATGATATCGTCATTCCTTTATCTGAACAAAAGAAGAACCGTGTCTTTAAAAATGTTGATGGTATCAAATTCCTTCTTCATGATGGAGGCTGCGGAGGTATTCGTCAAGATTCTGACACATTATGTCAACTATTGGCAGGGTACTTAAATAATCCAAATGTTGCGGGAGCTACTTTTCTAAGTTTAGGTTGTCAGAATGCACAGGTAGATATTCTTCAAGATGCAATCAAAAAGGTTAATCCTAAGTTTGATAAGCCTGTATTCTACGTGGAACAACAAAAGAGTGGAGCAGAATCTGATTTCATCTCCAATATTGTAAAATACACCATGGCAGGTCTTGTAGAGGCTAATAAAGTAGAACGTCAGCCAGCACCAATTTCAGCTTTAAGATTGGGCTTGGAATGTGGAGGATCTGATGGGTTCTCAGGCATCTCTGCGAATCCTGTAATAGGATATGTATCGGACATGTTGGTTGCATTAGGAGCATCTCCAATATTAGCAGAATTTCCAGAACTAAATGGTGTGGAACAAAGCCTAACAGACCGCTGTGTAGAAGAAAAAGATGCAAAGAGATTTGTGGACTTAATGGCAATCTACAAGCAAAGGGCTGAAGCCGTAGGTTCTGGGTTTGATGCCAACCCTTCTCCAGGTAATATCAAAGATGGATTAATTACTGATGCAATGAAATCTGCGGGAGCAGCCAAAAAAGGGGGTTCTTCTCCAATTGTAGAAGTATTGGATTATACAGAACAGGTAACAAAACCGGGTCTTAATCTACTTTGCACTCCAGGTAATGATGTAGAATCAACTACCGCTTTAGCGGGTTCTGGAGCGACCTTAATCACATTCAGTACAGGGTTGGGTACCCCAACAGGAAATCCTATTACTCCTGTTGTTAAGGTGTCTTCTAATTCCATTTTGGCAGAACGTATGAAAGATATTATTGATTTCAATACAGGTTCTGTAATTACAGGTGAAGATACAATTGCTACCAGAGCGGCCACTATGCTAGAGTACTTATTAGCAGTAGCTAGTGGAAAAGAAGAGACGAACTCAATGAGAATGCGTCATGATGATTTTATTCCTTGGAAGAGAGGAATCTCACTATAATATAATCTACTAAACCTCGAATATAAATTTCTATTACTTATGGAACTTAATAGAACAACTACCAACGTAAACGAACGCCCAATTAAAGTTCTCCAATTTGGAGAAGGAAATTTCTTGAGAGCATTTATCAATTGGATGATCCATGAGATGAATGAAAAAGCTGACTTTAATGCTGGAGTAGCTGTTGTACAGCCTATCGCTCAAGGGTTAGGGGAAATGTTGAAGGCTCAAGATGGGTTATATCATTTATTATTAAATGGTATTGAAAAAGGTAAATTGATCAACAAAAGAATGTTGGTGGATTGTATCCAAGAAGTAAATAACCCTTATGAGGATTATCAGGCGTTTATTCATTTGTCTGAAATTGAAACGTTAGAGTTTGTATTTTCTAATACAACAGAAGCAGGTATATCTTATAAAGAAGGAGACTTGTTAAATCAAGTGCAAGATAGTTTTCCTGGTAAACTAACGGCGTTTCTTCATCATCGTTTTGTACATTTCAATGGAGATAAAGACAAAGGTTTAGTAATCCTACCTTGCGAATTGATCGATAAGAATGGCGAAAAGTTAAAGGAAATTATTCTTCAATATGCAAAGGATTGGAACCTAGCGGATACATTTACAGATTGGTTAAATGAAGCCTGTACTTTCTATAATACTCTGGTAGATAGAATTGTACCGGGTTATCCTAAAGATAGAATTGCGGAGATCCAGAAAAGTATTGGATTTGAGGATAAACTAGTAGTTGAAGGTGAGCAATTTCACTTATTTGTTTTAGAAGGTGATCAGAAAATTAAAGAGCAATTGCCTTTTGAAAAAGCGGGATTGAATATAGTAGTGACAGATAACCAAGCACCTTACAGAGAAAGAAAAGTAAGAATTCTTAATGGAGCTCATACACTTATGGTTCCTGTAGGATTATTAGCTGGTATCGAAACGGTAAGAGAAAATCTTGAAAACGAACAAGTATGTCAGTTTATCGACAAAGCAATTTCTGAAGAGATTATTCCATCATTACCACCTGCGGAAGGAATTCTAGAATTTAAGGATGATGTATTGGATCGTTTTAGAAATCCATTTATCAAACACTACTTAAAAAGTATCTCTTTAAACTCATTCCCTAAGTTTAAAACAAGGGTATTGCCTTCTTTATTAGGATATTATGATCAAAAAGGGAGAGTGCCTAAGCATTTAGTAATGGCCTTAGCTGCTTTGATCAAATTATACGATCCAAATAATACCGTTGCTTTTGAACCACAAGATAATGCGGATGTAAAAGAGTTATTAAGCAAGGCTTGGGAAGAGTATGCTTCAAACTACAGCAACTTGGACAAGGTAGTGAAAAAGGTATTGTCTTACTCTAAACTATGGGAGCAAGATTTGAATGCGATTGCTCAATTGCATGAAGGTGTTACTCACTACTTGAGAGTGATCGACAATGAAGGTATTCAAGCAATATTAACGGAAGAATTATATGCTTAGTTAGTTGATGATGTGTGATGAAAATTAAGGGAGTCGGAAGGTTCCCTTATTTTTTCTGTATAAGAAATAGTTAGAGTTGCTTGGTTACTTAAGAGGAGTACTTTCAAGTAGCTTTCTTCTTGATTAATCCTGACATTATAGTCTTTATTTTGAAATGAAAGAACATAAAATAA
Organism: Flammeovirga agarivorans; assembly: GCF_012641475.1. Taxonomy (NCBI): domain Bacteria; kingdom Pseudomonadati; phylum Bacteroidota; class Cytophagia; order Cytophagales; family Flammeovirgaceae; genus Flammeovirga; species Flammeovirga agarivorans. Next base: position 94,925 of record NZ_JABAIL010000006.1, read on the forward strand.
TAACATTAGGTGAGGTATTGATGAGACTTTCACCTATTCGAAATAAAAGGTTTGGCCAATCCAATGAGTACGAATCTTTTTTTGGTGGTGCTGAACTTAATGTCGCTGCATCATTGGGTAATTTTGGCTTAAATGTAAGTATGGCCACCGTTTTACCCTCACATGAGATAGGTAAGGAAGCACTGAATTATTTAAAACGTTATGATGTAAATACGACCCATGTCATCAGGAATAATGATAGGTTAGGTATTTATTTCACTGAAGCGGCTTCAATGCAAAGAGGAGGTAAAGTGATTTATGATCGAGCTTTTAGTGGCTTCTCTCAGCTTGCAATAGATAGCTTTGATTGGAATGATATCTTCCAAGATGCTACTTGGTTTCATTGGAGTGGTATTACTCCTGCCGTTTCCAAAAATGCAGCGCTTTTAACGAAAGTGGCCATTGAAAAAGCCTATGAAAAAGGGCTACGCATATCCATGGATTACAATTACCGTTCAAAGCTTTGGCAATGGGGTAAGAGCCATGAAGAAGTAATGCCGGAACTAATGGAGAAATGTCATGTGATGTCAGGAATACATCCAGATGTTGACCTATTAAAAGAAGAAGTAAGTGATTTGGATTTTGCATTATCTGGACAAGATATGATGAACAAATATCCTCATTGTAAAGTGGTCGTTTTCTCTTCTCGAGGAGTAATTTCAGCCAACCATCACACATGGCAGGGGGTACTCTACGATGGTAAAAAAGTATACCGTAGTAAACAGTATCAGCTGACACATATCGTAGATCGAATTGGAGGCGGAGATGCGTTTATGGCAGGCGTGATTTATGGTCTGCATGAATACGAGGGGAACTTACAAAGTTGTATTGATTTTGCAACTGCAGCTTCTGCTTTAAAACATGGAATTGATGGTGACTTTAATGCCATCACAAAAGAAGAAGTGGTACAAATGATCACTTCGGATAATGGATCAAAGGTGGAAAGGTAACCATGAAGGTCTCATAAAAAAGGGTCATTTATAGGATGGTTAAGACTACCATTACTGTAAATGATCCTTTTTCTTTTTTGGCTCCTTTTTGATGTTAGCAGCTACATATTTATTGAATATAAGGGGGTGTTTTTTATAGGGCTACTTTTAAATAATTTATTCTACAAGCATTGAAAAGGCCTTTCTTACCTTCACTTCATGATTATTTTATTCTAAAAAGTATGAGATTATTAAAGACATTATCCTTTTCAATTATCTGTGGTTTATTTTCTTGTCAGCAGACAATAACTAGCCAACAGACAATTAACCAAGAAGAGGAAACATATACGGAAGACTGGGAATCTTTAGCTAAAGCGAACAAATCACCTGAGTGGTACAAAGACGCAAAATTTGGTATTTATACTCACTGGGGACCTGTTTCAGGAGCCTTCGTGAATATGGATAAAAACGAATACCTTGGTGGCTGGCATGGCATGCTCATGTATGGTAAAGATGGATTGCCTAATTGGAAAACGGGAGAGTATCCTAAGAAGAAAGATGGAACTCCTGATCACAGTCCAACTTCGAATTATTTACATCATGTAGAGCAGTTTGGAGACCCAAAAGACTTTGGTTATAAATACCTCATCGAAAACTTTAAACCCACTGGATTTGATGCAGAGAAATGGGCTGAACTTTTTGAGAAATCAGGAGCAAAATTTGCCGGACCTGTCGCAATCCACCACGATAACTTTGCGATGTGGGATAGTAAAATGACAAGATGGAATTCGGTGAACTATGGAGGTGTAGATATTTCTAAAGAGTTGAAGAATTCTGTAGAGAAAAGAGGGATGAAGTTTATCGCTTCTTTCCACCATGCTTTTACTTGGAAGTATTTTATTCCTGCTCATGAATATGGAGGAATTTCACCAGAGGACTATGATTTATATACTACTCCTCATGGTTATGATAGCAATATGCCCACTAAAGAATATCATGATGAATGGTGGGCTAAGCTAAAAGAATATATTGACGATTATCAGCCAGATATCATTTGGTTCGATTGGTGGTTGGAAAATATGGACGAAAAGTACAGACAAAAATTCTTGTCTTACTATTACAACAAAGGAAAAGAATGGAACAAGGAAGTGGTAGTGATGTTTAAGGAAACTACTTTCCCAGAACCAACAGCCATCAGAGATTATGAAAGAGGCCGTCCTAACCAACCAAAAGAGGATGCGTGGGTGACAGATACTTCTCCAGGTACTTGGTTTTATAGATCGAATGCAAAATTTGTAGATACTAATGAATTGGTTGATATACTTATTGACATTGTTTCTAAAAATGGAAATATGTTGTTAAATGTTCCTCCAAATCCAGACGGTACAATCCCTCCTGAAATGGAAAACCTATTAACAGATATGGGACAATGGTTAGAAGTAAATGGTGAGGCAATCTATGGTACTCGTCCTTGGACGATTTTTGGTGAGGGTCCAACAAGAATTCCTGCCGGAGGTCACAAGATTGAAAGAAAGAAAATTGTATATAAAGCCAATGATATTCGTTTCACAAAGAAAAACAACAATGAGTTTTATGCTTTTGTGATGGATACACCTTCAGGTGATATAGTGATCGAGACGCTAAGTACTAGGTTCGGTATCTTAAACAATGCAATTGAAAAAATTCAATTAGTAGGTAGTGATGAACCTTTAAAATGGGAGCGAACAGATTTAGGAGTGGTAATTAAGAGACCATCTTCTTTCCCAACAAAATATGCACACGCATTTAAAATTCAATGTGAAGGTTATAAAGAAACAGACATTGGAGGAGATTTAGAGCAAGCATTGTAATGGATAATTTGTAATTAATTTATATAAGTAGAGCAAATTAAACTGACACAAACATTCTGATAAACTTAGAGGCAACAATAGTCTGTATTGGACTAATGTTGCCTCTTTTTTATCTATCTTTTTTCTAATACAAAAGAGTATTCTTTACCTCTTCTTTATTAGCTAAATAAAGTTGATGACACTCATCTATTATCAATAAATAAGCATATAATGACTGTTTAATATTATCTGCAATGTCCTCTAATTCTTCATCATTAAAGGCCTTTAGAGATTCAAGCCCTTTTTCAACATGATCAACATCCTCTTTGACATGAACTTTCAAAAAACTAAGTGAGTTATCATCGTATACATTATGTAGTAAATCGTATAACTCACTACCAACTGTAATAGCCAAGTATTCTAAAGCTATCTGATACCCCATCATAATATGATCACCATATAATAGTATTTTACCAAACTGGGCTTCATACATTGATTTGGTAGCGTGGACTGTTTTCAACGATTTATGATCAACTTTTAAGTTCATCAAATCATTTTGCGCTAAAATCTCATGACCGCTTTCTTCTTTTATGTGATGCATGATTTCGTCAAAAAAGTTTCTTCTTTTTTCGGGTGTTCTAGTAGCAGCGTATGCTAAAAGTTTCGTTGATAACTTTGCGTATTCATAAACTTGATGAAGGTAAAGAGCGTAGAAGTTGGGGTCAGTCCAAGGATAAGCTTTGTATTTCTGAGAGAAATAGCTTGTATGCAACTTCAATGTTTCTTCAATTTTACTCATAATAGATTGAAATTTAGTTTGTATTGGAATAATTAAATTACTTATTAATAGGGTGTTGGATAGGTTTATGGTTTTAGCTCCTAAATTATCCAAACTTAAACCTATAACAGCATATGTACTTTTTGTGAAAGATAGATTCTGGAGGAAAATTTTAACATTAAATTCTCTGATATACCTTTTAACAAGTATGGAGTTGACGAGAACATAACATCGATCTAGTTTTAATTGGTAACTTAATATAAAGGCATTATGAACTAGTATCATTAATAACTTGCTCGGTACTGTTGATTCGATCTTAAAGAAAGAATTAAATTCACAAAATGGTTTTTTATTTGAGTGAAGAAAATTTCTTAGTTCTTCATTATTAACACATTTATCCATAAAAAAAGTATCCTCTTTAGGAATACCATTACTACTGATATAAGACCTTAAACATTCGATTATTGGATAAACTTGAGAATTTTTTAAATCAGTATTGTAGAGGTTAATTTTTATCCCGCCAACTAATCTATTATGATGAAATAGACCTAATAGTAGGGCATTATAATCACATTCAAGGTAGTTGTATCCTTGATGAAATGATTTAGAATAAACATTAGCTTTTAAAGTATAGAACGATTTAAAAGATTGAAAGTCTTTGAGTAGCTTGATACAATAGTTGGAGTACATAAGTACTAATAGTAGTTTGCATTGAGTAAGTAATTAACACTCTAAATGTATGCAATAATTCTGTGATTGTATACAAATGCCAATGTTAATTTTATAATAATTTAAATTAACGAAAGTATGTGTAGTCAATAAGTGTGTTTCAGCTGTTTGATTTAAGGTATAAAATAATTTTCATCTTCCCCATTTGACCGAATGAAATACCCATCCTTTTTTTATCTTTCAATAAATTTTCAAAAAATAAATATCCTACTGTCATAATTGAGCTCTACTCTTGACTAATACAAGTGAAAGCAAAAACAAGTCAAGGAACGACAATGAATTCATTGTCATTTAAAAGTAAGCTCATGACTAATATTACTACTATGAATGTTGAAGCCAATCACAAGAACTTGCAGGATGTTGGTTCTGATCTTGAGAAGGTTTTTATGCGGGGATTGGAAGAAAACAAAGAAAAACTTCTTCGGGTATGCTCTGCATATGTCAATGATCATGAAGAAAAGAAAGACTTGTTCCAGGAGGTTTTAATTAATATCTGGAAGTCGATGAAGTCTTTTAAAGGCAACAGTGCAATTAGCACATGGATGTATCGGGTAACACTAAATGTGTGTATCAATACACAAACAAAGCTGTCCAAGAAAAAAAAGCAATTTATCAATATGGACAGTGTTCATTTATCTCAATATGAGAAGACATCGGATAAAGAAGAAGATCCCATGTTAGCATATCTGAGGAGCTGTATTAAAGTAATGAACGAAGCTGATAAAGCCGTCATTACTCTCTTCTTAGAGGAACTCCCATACAAGCAGATTGCAGAAATTACTGGTATTTCTGAGAACCATGTTGCTGTTAAGATCAAACGAATTAAAAAGAAATTATTACACTGTATTCAAGAAAAGTCATGCTAGAAAACGAGTTAAGTAGAATTTGGAAATCTTCATCGAAAGAAGAACAAATTAAGTTTGATAAATCACGATTGCTGATAGAAGTTCAGGCCAAAGTGGATGACTTTAATAAGCAGATGAAAATCTTATATATTCGAGAAGCATTAGGATCATTTATCGCTATTCCAATGTTTACATTCTATGCTTTTGTTGCCCCCTACATCCTTACAAAAGTAGCTTTTGGGTTGATCGCTCTTTGGGCAGTATTTATTTTGTTGGTGATAAAAAGGTCAAAAGCCAAAGTACCGGATCAATTTAACTTGAAGTATCTGGATTACCTTCAACAAACGAAAGCGTATTTAGAAGAGCAAAAGAAGTTTAGAGAAAATATTTTAACCTGGTACGTTTTACCGTTTGTGCTTTTTACTTGGTTAGGGCTGTTGGGTATTTATCAAGAAGACCCTGAAGCATTGGATACCCTTGCAATTATTGGGATTGGCTCTTTGGTGGTAGGTATAGTAATACACTATTTAAACTTAAGGTCTTCTAGAAAGGTAGTTGTTCCAAGATTAGAGAAAGTCAATACTTTAATTTCGACATTACAGGAATAGTAGTATAAAAGCGTCAAGAAATATTGAAAAATGGATTCTTGACGCTTATTTATTAGTCTTCAATATAAATGACTTCTCCGGACTCTAGCTGATAAGCAGTGCCTATCTTTTTACCTTTATCGCCATTCGTTTTCTTGTCTTGATTTTTAGATGGTGCATATTTAGAAATTTCTTTCCCCTTCTTGGTAATGATTTCCATTTCTTCCGTACCTGGATTTTTTACAATAGTGAAATCTTCATCCGAAAAAATCTCTTGCATATTAAAACGGGATACAAGGGCAACCATCAGTGCTACCGCAAATACCATGGCTACATCAAAAAGGTTCGCTACGGTAGATACTGGATCGATATCATCCTCATTATTCAAGAATGGATTGTTTCTTCTTCTCATTTTCTTCTTCCATTAAATCAATAATAAAAACCAATGTAGCGTAATCTTCCGCTAGCCATTTTTGTTGTACATTCTGAAGTACAAAACCAATACCTCCAATGATAAGTCCTACTACGGTAGTAGCAAAAGCCATTTGCATATTATTAGCCATAGAAGAAATATCTCCAGAAGAAAGGCCAACTAGGGCAGGACCCATTGGAATTAAAGTACCCATTAACCCAATGACAGGACCGAGTTTGGCTAAATTCTTTAAAACACCTAAAGTTTTACGACCTTGGGCTTCAAATTCAGCAACTACTCGTTCTCTTCGTACCAAGGAATCTTGAAAAGAGAAGATTTCAAGGATCACATCACCCAATTTTGAAGGGTTCTTAAATTGAGGAGTATTGAGGTTTTGCTTCAATTCCTGCAAATAGGGTTTCACCTCTTTTTTTTGCTTTAGACGTTGTAAAAAAGCATGATAATTTTCTCCTAATTTAATTAGAGAAACGATAAACATTGCGATTAAGGCAATGACGGTTGGAAACATCAAACCAGATGAAATCCAAAATAAAATTTTATTTACGTAATCCATGATTTCTTAATCTTGATATTAAATATCCTATGAAAACAACAATGAAGAACAACCCTATAATGACGAGTGATGACTGAATCTCGAAAGGGTTATTCTCTTGCTCATGAAGCTCTTGTGGGTTGAATAATGTAAAGGTGAAAAGTAATTGTAAAATGGTGAAAACGATAATGGTAATAGGTCTAAGTTGAAGTAATAACTTCTGGTTTCTGAGGGAGAAAAAGACACCAATGCCAATCAATATTAGCACAACAGCATAGATGAGTCCTACAGTTTTGAAACTCCAACCATGTACTTTATCAAAGACGACGATTTCCACAATTAATACTGTAATTACGGACGTGGCCTTCGGAACAAAAGCAAGAATTTCTTTGCCTTTACTAATGAAACTATTTTGCTCAAAACGTTTAATAGTGATCCCAAGTACTATTTCTACTAATTGAATGATCAAAAAGGTGGTGATCCATTTTTCTTCCAATAATTCATTTAACCAATAGTTTTTACTTTGGCTAATTAAAGTATTGAAAAATAGCAAAGTTGTTCCACCAATAATAAGATAACGTATGATCAACGGCAGCCACTGTGACTGCCATCGATCCAAAAACATCAAAACTAAATTGATAGAAAGAATAAGGAATATAATAGGTTCCATATCTACTTAGTTTTGTAATACACACCAATAATTATCATTAATAAAGCGATAACAGCTAAGGCAATTCCTAATTCAGAAGTGCTGAATGCTTCATCAATTTTTGAGACGTCTTGCTCTGTATCCTTTTGTATAACTTCTTTTTCTAGTTGTATTTGTTTCTTTTCCTCACTTTTTTGTTTTTCAGTGCTTCCTTCCCGAACATATTTCAGATTTTCTAAATAGTTTTCATTTAGTGTTTTATCTGTGGAGTTAGTGACAATGAAATCCTTTAATTTACTATTGTCACAAACAAATTCACTACATCCTGCATTATGCTTTTTGATCATTTCTTGATGAACTTCAACAAGCTTTTCTATCTGTTCTTTTGAAGCTTCCCAATATCCTTTTCTAATCGTTTCCAGCATAACTGCAGTAACCTCTTCAAGAGCATATGGATTCTCTCTTTCAAAGAATTTTTGAGTATTTAGTTTGTATTTATCTTCTACAAGTACGTCCATTAAGTCATCCCAAAGGTGGTTATCAATTTCATTGGGTTTCATCACATTCCATCCATAGGTATTGCGGATGGTTTCTGCCATATTTTCTGCACTAGTCGCTCCTTCTTTCATCATTCCCTTTAGATATTTAGGATTTAATAGAGTAGAACGAGCTTCAACCATTAATGCTTCTTTCACTCCTTGAATCTTTACATTATTGGCATTTCTGTAATCATTAAAATAAGCATCAGGGTCCTTTCCGGTAGTGTGTCTTACAGCCATACTTAATCCACCCATAAACTCATAAACATGGTCTAAGCTTAACCCACCCCATGTATTACTTTGGCGAGGCTGTACGACAACATCTGTATTTTGAAGAGCTGCTTCAAAAATGCCTTCTGCAAACTCTCCCCAGTTTTCTTCTCCATACACTGCACCCATGTTATTAATATAGGTTGTGGCAATATCTTCTTCTGTTTCCCATCGGTCACCCTTTTCTACTAACCCCATAATGTTGGTACCATAGATGCCATTGACACCACCAAATACACGTTCAGATGCAAATTGCTGTGCTTTTTGAGGAGACATTCCCTTCTCTTTTAAGAACTTCTCAGCATCTGCAACACCTTCCTTCACAAAGTTGGTCACGATATCATCAGCATTTGAAGCCAATCGAACAGCTTTATTGATCAAGAACATTCTTGAAGCTGCTAAGTCTCTAAATTGCCCAGCAGTTTGTACAACAACATCTACTCTCGGACGCTTTAATTCTTCAGATGGAATCAATTGCACATCCATAACTTTCCCAAAAGGTCCTCTTACAGGTTCGATACCCAGTAAATAGAAAATTTCAGCTAAGGTAGCTCCTTCGGTTTCTATAAAACTTCCAGCCCAAAGAGTGAAACTCACTTTCTTTGGATATTCACCATTTTTTTGGAAATGTTGATCTAATAGTTTTTGTCCCAATGATTTTCCTATCTCCCAAGATTCTTTGGTAGGTGTTGCTTCCGCGTCGATAGAATATAAATTTCTACCAGTAGGTACTCCATTTGGATTGGAGATAGGGTCCCCGCCAGAAGTTGGTTGAATATGTCCCCCCTTTATACCATTCACTAAAGCCAATTGCTCCAAGGTGGTACTATTCTTTAGGTTTTCTTTTGATTGAACTAAAGAGTTTAAACCATTTAATACATTCTGAATATTCTGCACATAAAGCATTTCCTTACGTAATTGAGTGCTTTTCTTTTGCTCAGCAGCTCTTTTCTCTAGGAGTTCTTCTTTAGGAATATCAAGTTTCTTTTTCACTTGTGATGCACCACTTTTCCCATCTACTTTTTTCTTTTTCTTGGCAGTATGAGAATGTTTTGTATGGCTTTGTTTGGCCTCCCAAGCCAGAAGCTTATCCGTTCTTTTCTGATTGATAAATTTCGCTTGTGCTTTTTCTACTGATATCCTATTGGATAAGAGTTGATGAAGTACTTTTTTGGCTGGCTGTCTATAGTTTTTATCAAAATATCGAGCATTGTCTATGTCTTTTTGTTGAGCAATTCCATCTGATACATCCAATTGAGCAAGACTATAAGCGATAGGATCTAAAGACATTAAAAGAGAAGTTTCATTCAATTGCTTTGCTGTGAAAGGTCTTCCTAAACTGTAAAGTCCATTGGCCACTTTTGAATTAGCAATTTCTTCCACATACTGTGATATACGGAAAAGTGTACTATCTGTCACCTGATCTTTAAAATTTAGACCTAAGTCCTCGTCAAGTTTCATTTTTTGTGCTATCTCAACGACTGACTTTTTATATTTCTCTTTGAGATTAATATTTTCAACACTATAGTACTTATCTAATTTTTCCTCTAGAACTTTTAGCTCATTGTAAACTTCACCTTCAGTAAATGGAGCTGTAAGGTGAGTAACCGTTGTAGCATAACTTCTTCTTTTAGCAATGATGCCTTCTCCAATATTACTGACCGTATAAATGTAAAAATGCGGTGTACTTCCAATCATGGCATCACTCCAATCGTTAGAAGATAAACCAACTTGTTTTCCAGGTGTAAATTCTAAGCTACCATGGGTACCAAAATGAATAATTGCATCGGCCTCAAATTGATTTTTGGTCCATAGGTAAGAAGCAATATATGGGTGGGGAGGAGCAGCCTTTGCACCATGTACTAATTTAAAACTATCATCACCTAGGCCAGGCATAGGTTGTGGTAGTAAAACAACATTACCAAAATCTAATCTTGATACAGCAATGTAGGCATTCTCTTTCTCCCTTACAGAAAGGTAGTCTCCGGGAGCTTCTCCAAATTTCTTAACTACTTCATTGTAGGCCGTTGACGTTAAATCTTTATTCACCCATTGATGGTACTTCGTAGTATCTACTAATGCAGGGTCTGCATTTTCAATAAAGTCATCAAATTTACCTTTAGCATAAGGCCCTAATACCAATCCATTCTTTTGAATCATTTGGTGAAACTCAGCCTCATTTTTTGGTAAGTTATCTACTTTAAACCCTTGCTTTTTTAGCATTAATAGGGTGTTGTATAATGATTGTTCTACTTCTAAATTAGCTGCAACCATGGCATTCATACCAGGTCCTTTAAAGTAATAGATTGCAATCTTTTGTTCTTCTTTTGGTTTTTGTTTTAGGTCGATATAGTTTTTACACATATCGGCTAAGCGTTCTATTCTCTCAGGAATTCCTTTGAATTTTAAGAAACCCGATTCGTCTTTCATTTCCACTGCAAAAGCATAAGGGGCAACAGCACCGTCTAATTCAGGTAGAACAACACTCATACTTAACATGCCTCCGGACATCCCTTTCTGAGAGTTTTCCCATTCTTCTTTCTTTTGAAATATACTTAAAGGTGAAAGTACAGGGATATTTTGCTCTTTTAACCATTGGCTCACATCTTCTCTGGTATGACCGGCTAAACGCCCATGTGGTAGATACACTACAAGATCTGGGTTCACCTCCTTTAACATAGAGATTCTTTTTCTATGTGCAGTGATTGTAATAACATTTAGGCCTTTTGCAAATAAGGCGTTTTGAAGCTCAAAAATATGTTCTGGGTTAGCATTAAAAGGGCCAGGAACACTGGTTAATAGGGCAACTGTAGGTTGAGCATCGTTGTATTTTTGCTCTTCTTTTTGAGTAGCAATGACCTGATCTAATGACGTAAAAGCTTTTGTCGTTCCCATGCTTAAATAAGCATCTTCAGGGATGATCACAGGTGCTTCTACCTCAGGTTTAAACCATGCTTTTTTATCAATATTCACTCTCGAATAATTGAGCATCTGATGATAATTTTCTTCACCGCCATTATCTAAATATTCATTGATAGCTATTGATGATACGGAGTCTATATTACTTAGAATATTATAGTCATCATTGTTAGAGGCATAAACATAAACTTTTGTTCCCATGTGGCCAGCTTTCATTAAGGCCATTTGTTCATCTGCAGAAAGTGATAAACCACGTCCAAAAATATAAATCACATCATAGCTGGATGCATCATCTATATCTTTTTTGGAAAGTGTATTGATCTTAATCCAATCGCTATCATTTACTTTATTAATCTTGGATAGCTGAAATTCAGAAAAGTCGATAAAAGCAATTTGAGTACTACTTACTTGGAACCTGTAATACAAAAATGCTAGTACAGTGATAATAAAAATACCACTAAACCGTAAGATTTTTTTCTTGTTCATGAAAATGACAGTATTAACCTGCAGAAGTTGTTTGTAAAGAAACTCCTTGAACCGAAGCCCAAGGAGTTAGGAACTGAATTTATTACTACACTCTAATTATTTTATCAACTGATATTCAAAAGTTGGATAGCCATTCTGACCATCTTTTGAGTAAGTAAGGAATCTTAATTTGTAGTGGTTACCTTCTTCATCATTTACTAAGAAAGTAATATGACTGTACACTTTGTAAACTCCACTGCTATGTGGCTTTTGGATATGAAACCACTCTTTACCAATGACATCACCTTGGGTTGTGAATTCATGATCAGCAACATTATTAGCATCAACTTCTTCGAAGTTACTGTCTTCTATAGTAAGAAGGTTAATTTGCTCTGCAGGGTCATCATTAGGTTCTAGATCTGGGTAGTTAGAGCTAATAGCACCTGTTACATTACCATTTTGGTTGATGATTACAGAAGCAGATAATCTCATAATATCACAGTTTACACCTGGGATAGCAGCATCACCCATTGTAAAACAAGGAGCACCTGTTCTTACTGTTACAGGAGTGACAACTAAGTCCCAATTAGCTGGCTCAATGTCATTGATAGTGTTATCAATCATCGAGAAATAAACAAAACCAGCTGTTTTTTCTACAGTAACAGTTTGTTCATTATCACCATTTAAGTCTGCATATTTAAGGACTGCTTGAGAAGATGAATTTTCAGAAATGATAAACTTCTTAAAACCTAATGCTTTACCAAGACCATTGATACCTAAGTCAAGGATATATGGTGTATTTAATTCAAAATCGTTACCGTTCCATGCTGTAGATGAAAGGTCTCCTGTTTCATCATCATATAAATATTGTAAACCTGTAGCACTTTCTTCGTTGATGGCTTCAAAATCAGATTCTACAGGAAAGGCAAGAGCTACTTTTTTCCCTGTGTTTGATTTAATAACACCATCCTGATCAAAAGCTAATTCCCAAGCATTTACTTCAACGGTAGTTGTAGTACCCGCATTAAGATCAACAAATACCTGATTTGAAAGTTGGTTAGTTAACTCTGCTGTTACAATGTCTCTTTCCACATCATCATCTTCAGGAGTAGTTGTATTGTCGTTCTCTTGGTTACATGAGAACATAGAGGACACTAACATCCCGATAAAGAAAGTTTGTTTTAATGATTTCATCTTTGATTTAAATTAAAATTGATATCCCAGTTTTAGAAATAATGTCGTACCGTAATTAATAGGTCTTTCACCTGTTCCTATTCTTGATAAGATTCCTTTTGAACCATCACCATAGATATTTACAGTGGTCACATTCAATAAATTTTTAGCACCCACAGTCGCCAACAACTTCTGGTTAAAGAAGGGTTTAGTGAATGTGAGGTCCAATAAATTATAGGAGTCTAAAGTTTGAGTACCCACAGTGCCATCAGCATTTTTTGCAAACTCAGCATATGGGCTGTTGTATTTGTAAAATAAGTTGACCCTTGTATCCCATTTTCTAATGAGGTAGCTACTTCTTAATGTGATTTCATAGCTATTAAAAAATTGATCTGAAGCTTCAGAACCAGATCTGGCAAGGAAACTAAATCCGGGATCGAAGGTAAACCTCGATTTGTATTCTGTGGAAAGATTGACTGAAAAGCCTGTAGATACGAAGTTTTCTATATTTTCATATGTTCTAACTACAGGTGTATTCTCAGGTACATCTGGAGGTAATAAAGACCTATCCATCTCTACCATTTCTATTTTATTTGTAATATTATTATAGAATAGATTGGTATTAATTGACCATTTCAACTCATTATAATTTTGAGCATAAGTTGTTTGAAAATTGAAATTATCACCTACTTCTGGAGACAGATCAGGGTTACCTACTATGTAATGGTTTTGGTCCTGCATTAGATAAAACATCTCTCGCATAGAAGGAGCTCTATACCCTTTGCCATAGCTAAATCTATATTGCCAATTTTCAGAGGGTTTGTATAACAAATTGAATGAAGGAACAACAGGCACATCCATTCCTAAAAACTGTACAGTGCCATTTTTAAAGTAGGTATTATAGGTATATCTAAAGGCAGATTGAAAGGCCCAATCTTCCGATATTTGCCATTTATAAGCCGTATATAATGAATATTCATCATAGCCATTGGCCTCTTCTTCATTCACTCTTCCTCCTGATGCCTTATTGATATTCGCTTCGTATCCGACGACCCAAGTGGAGTTATAATTACCAATATCAGACAAAATATAACTACCTCTAGATGTGGCAGTGAAGAAAGAAGTGGTATCATGATCCGCTTCGTTTTCACTTAACCATTCCATATTATAATCAAGGTCCCTAACAAATTTCTGGGTTTGTTGTTCATAATAAGAAATGCCATTCATGACTTGGATTTGACTTCTATCGCTTAACGCAGCTTCAACATTAATCCCTCCATTAATACGATGCGTAGTAAATTCATTGTCTCTTGCCATATGACTTACCTTTTGGATTTTAGAGTTCAATCCAAGTTGAGGCTCTCCCAATCCTTCTGCTTGCTCATAAAATTGTTGATAGAAACCAGCAATAGATACATCCTTAATCTGCTGTTTTAATCGAACATTTCCATAGTATTGTTCTTTTGGTCTCCAGAACTTTCCTCTTTTTTCTGAATCTAAATCATACCCTAGGAACTGATTTCTTCCACCACTAACAGCTAGTGATGTATTTTCCCAACCTTTTCTAACATTAAAATCTGCATTGAACGAACCAACGGTCTCAGCGTAAGTATTGATACCTCCTTTCCAAGGTTCATCAGTTTCAGGTTTCTTAGAAATCATATTGATAGTACCCGCTAGTGCATTACTTCCGTATTGTACAGATAATGGACCTTCCACCACTTCAATTCTTTCTATATCATTTAAATTCAATTGATTAAGGTCAAAGTCATCACCACTACCGTTGACTAAAGGAAGACCATCAATAAGCATCTTTACATTAACTCCAGACAAGCCGTTAAGTATAATTCTGCTTCCTAATACATTATCGTGAATGATCTTAATATTTTGTTGTTGCTCAAGTAGATCGCTCATATTTACAGCACCTCTAGCTTCGATTTCAGCAACTCCAATACGCTTTACCTGAAATAATGAAGCGGATGCAGTGGTAGGGGTGAAACCGCCAGTGACAACAACTTCATCCAACTCATCCACAGTTTCATGCATTTGGAATTGATATCCTTCATTAGGTTTGATGGTAAAGTAGAGATCTTCGAAACCTAAATAATGAATATAGATACTGGTTTTAGTATCCACTGAATTAGCAACAGTACCGTTACTATCTGTAATACCAATTAATTTATTACTTTTTAGCTCAACAATATTAACCCCAACAAGTGGTTGATTATGTTGATCAATTATTTGTATCGATTTAATTTTTGATTGTGAATAACAATAATTACTATACGAAATCAAAAGCATTTGTATAATAATAAATTGTAATACTAATTTTTGTATTGAATTAGATTTCATTTTATATATGCGACAGTATCGCATTATTGATGTAAATTTTTTTGTTGGTACTAATTAATTGCTATGATTGTTAAGTTCTAGCTCATTACACATGACATGATTTGAAAATTACTTAAGGATAATATAAAAAGATAGTTGCACTTAATAATCGAGAGCAAATATAAGCGTATTGTTTTAGTTTTTGCAATAGTGTCGCAAAAAGTTTTTTAATAAATATTTATAACAATTTATTTTGACTAAGAATTTGAGATTAAGTTGTTGATAGTCATGTATTAATAAAAAAGTCACTTCTTATCTTAGATGATAAAAAGTGACTTTTTTACTTGGTTGATCTTATGTTTTATTGAATAACAATTTTTTTAACTGTCTGTTCAGTGGGAGTGGTAATACGTAAGATGTATGTGCCTCTAACTAAATGATCAAGAAGCAACGTATAATTATCTCCTTCAAAAGAGTCTGATTGGAGTAATTGCCCATGAATATTGAGTAACTCAAATGTAGTATGATTATTTAGTGGCACTTTTATAAATACTTTTCCGTCATTTACCGGATTTGGATAGATGGAAATTTCACTAATTTCTTCAGGACTAATTTGTCGCGAATTCGAAGTAGAAGAGGCCCAAGCTGCCCAACTATTTAAGTTAAAACCACTGCCTACAACTGTAAATCGAATAACATGTTGACCACTACTTAGATTAATATTTCTAAGGTGCATAGTTTGGAATGTTTGCCATCCACCTGTATTTGGAACCGATAGATTTCCTGTTACATCAGTACCATCAACACTAACCTTTATAGAGGCGTTATCAGAAGTACTAGCAACCCTAGGGAAGAAGTCGTAATCGTTTGCAGTTGAGACATTGACCGTATATTCTAACCATTCGGTAGCATCCATCCAACCAATATTAAATCCGCCGCCTTGGTCAGAACAGCTTTCAATATCTACAGCATCACTTCTGTATAAACCTCCTTGATTGGCAGGAGTGATATCATGAAAGGCCACACCTTCTCCTCCTGTATCATAATCTTCTGCTTCCACTCTTCCTGGAATAGCATGAGGTGTTCCACCATAAGGTGCTTGTACAACCATCGGAGTAACACTAATATTATTAATTTGATCTGTATCAATATTCTGAGTCCAATTTGAGCTTACAGGTCTGATACTCGCTTTGATCACATATCCGCTACCCACAGCAGGTGCAGTGCCAAGATCAATAGATAATGTAGTGATACCACTTCCAGCATTAACAGTTTGTACTTTTTGTCCTAACCAACTTGTTGAAGACCAGAACTCTGTCACAATATCTCTAGTAGTGTTTGCAGTATAAGATAGTTGTACATCTACTTTCGTATCACTCATAATGCTAGACGGAGGGTTCACCACTGAGATGGATTCATTTTCAACGATGTCTTGATCATATTTACTCACTTCTAAAATTACAGAACTGATATGTCCACCATTATCTGGGAAAGTGACCGAAATGGTATTATTTGCTTGTAGTAAGCTCATATTTACAGGTATCTCAATCACACCAAAAAAGTCATCTCTATTTGCCTGGTCATATCCTTTCCAATTATCAGGTACAGAGATCGTAGTATTATTAATTTTAACTACGGGTTTCTTCGATTTATTATGTTTACGTCCAATACCAAGGTGTAAGGAAGCGTATCCAGTACCTGTAGTAATTCCATTAAAAGAGAAGTCAATAGCAGTATTAGCATTAATATATTGTAAGTGCTTGCTCGTATAGTATTTTTTGTCTCTTACAACATTATCAAATTGAATAGTGTTAGTAAACTGATATTCAAATACCACAGTCTCTCCTGAGATTAAATCTACAGAACTTGGAGAACTACCTAAATTGGTGATACTCATTTGAGGGGCAGAGTTGTCATATATTCTTAAAGCCTTTTTTGTGATAGACTGTAAACCACCTAGCCCTTCTATAAAATTTAAAGCAACACTTTGTGTGTTATCGTCCAAGTTGTTAAGTGCGATATAAAGGTTTTTTCCATTGACAAAACCTTGTGCCTGAATATCTGGATTGCTAGTATTTACTTGTATTCTTTGTCCACTAACATTTTTCCATAGTTCATAGAAGTGAATCTTAGGAGAATACTTCCAACCTGCTACTGTAGGTTGACCTAAATTTGTAGGAATAAATAAAGCGGCTCCGTATGGTTGATAATTGTTAGCTGCCGTTAAATGCCATGTAGACTTATCAGTAATAAAAGGAATAGAAATGTCAATCTTATTCTCTCTGTCTAATAAGTTGAACAACATGTGGTTGATTCCTCTAACAGTTTGAATACTCTCAATATCAGTATAACTGTCTCCATAACCTGAAGCAATTGCTCCGTATTCGGTAATTGCATGAGGTTTTACAGTACCCCATTTAGCATAACTATAGGTTTCAATTAAATCAAGAATAGCTTCACTATTACTCCCTGATCTTTTATTGTTTTGTCCTGTTACATTGACACCGTCGTATAAATGAGTAGAAAAACCATCCATATCAGCCCCTGCAACATCCATAAACATTTTCATGTTTTCATTCCAGTGTGAAAAATCTTGAATTTCTAAAGATGGCCAAGCTGCAGAATAACCAATCACTTTCATGTTACTAAGTGCCGATGTTTCATGTACTTTTTTACCAATAGCCGAAAACACTTCAGCCATTTGTCGTTTAATACGATCTTCTTCTGCAAGATTCCATCCTCCTGAATAAAAATCTTTAGCATGAACAAATGGTTCGTTCATGGGTTCAAAAAACATCGGTCGATCTGAGTCTGCCACGATATCTTTATAATATTCAACGACCCAGTTGGCCGCTGCATTGGCATCTAACCCGTCCTTAAAAATATTACCAGGGTGTTCTGTTGCAACAAAGCGGTTAACAGGTTTAGTATTATTGTTACCCGGTTGCCCTTGTGGATAACTTCCAACAGGATTTCCTTTGCTTTTTGAATAGGAGAAAGGGCCCCAGAAACCTCTACTTGGAGAGACATTATAGTCACTGTAGAATTGATCGAGTTCTGCATCCGACCAATTCGAATGGAGGTTGAAAAACTTCGTTCGGTCCAGTGAAGAGGTTCCTCCAACATACCGCTGGATCTTGTGATTTATACTTACAGTGTTCTGTCCATCGGCTTCTTGAAGTAGCAAGGTGAAGAGAAGCGTTAGAAAAATTGAAGTGTAGTGTGCTGGTCTGAGATAATAAATATTATTCATAAGTATTTAATATGTAGTTGGTTAAGTAATAATTCGAAAATCAATCTAGTTTTTGAAGAGCGTTCTTATTAGAAAAAAAATGTTGAAATAAGTGGGGTGAATTTTTTAGAGGAATAAAATAGGAGTTAGATCGAAGGTACAAATCAAATACCCCCTATATAGGACTGAATTATTAAGGGAAAAAACTTTAAGGATCCATAAATTTCTTCTCAAACAATAATAAGTAGCAACTCTAAACTGATTTTATAAATGAAAACATACATTCTTCAATTCGTTATTTTATTAAATCTGACTTATGCTGTTTCAGCACAAAACCTAACGATTCCTCCCAAAAATTATGTGGATACAGTAGACATCGCAATGTCTGTAAATAGAAGTTCTGATAAACTTCCATTGTCTGACCAAGGCAACTCGGGGGAGTGGAAGTTACTAAAGAAGTTTTCTGACGAGTTTGATAAAGATAAGATCAACGAAAAAAGATGGTATCCCAATAATCCAAAATGGAAAGGAAGACAGCCTACTTATTTTCATGGGTCAAACGTTTCTATCGAAAATGGTGAGGCAGTGTTTAGAGTCAATAAACATGGCAATGAAAAATTACCGGAAGGATACACTCATACTTCAGGTTTTATCAAAAGTAAAAATAAGTTCTTATACGGCTATTTTGAAGCTGAAATGAAATTGATGAATGCCCCTTGGGTGTCAGGTTTTTGGATGACTAATGTAAGCAAAGATTGGTGGACAGAAATTGATATATGCGAGAATGCACCTGGATTATCATACAATAGAAATGATCTGAATTCTAACATACATGTATTTAGGGCACCGGAAGATCAAGGCAATGTGAAAGAGCATTTTTCGAGAACAAAGAAATTTTACATTCCATTAGAGCTTCAAGACGACTATCATGTTTGGGGTTTAGAATGGACAGAAGAATACATCCGATTCTATATTGATGGAGTATTATTTAGAGAAGCAAAAAACACTCATTGGCATCAACCTTTAGAAGTAAACTTCAATAATGAATCGAACAAATGGTTTGGGGCTATTCCTGACGATAATCGACTTGATGGTGAATTTCATGTAAAGTATTTCAGAGTTTGGGAAAGTAAGTCCACTTCTAAAGCTAAGTAAAAATGCAATTTAAAAAACTATTCCTTCTTCTTGTCTTGTGTCAATTATTGAGTTGTAGCAATAAGTCGGACCTTACCAAAAAGAGTACACTCAATCAGAAATCGACATTAGGGTTAACTTCTGAGCGAGAACATGAAATAAGAGAAAAAGTAGAAGACATGTTAGATACGATGTCTTTGTCTACTAAAGTAAAAACTTTGGTTGGAGAGTCATCAACACCTTTATTAAAACACGGAGAAGCTATTTCTGGCTATAATATAAAAGGAGCAACCACCTTACCACAACAAATAGGAATCTCTTGTTCTTGGAACCCTGAGTTATTGAAAACGAATACAGGATATACCTCAAGAATGATGAGATCTTTAGGAACAACTTTGGCACTTTCTCCAATGTTGGATGTAAGTAGAAATGCCAAATGGGGTAGAATGGAAGAAAGCTTTGGAGAATCAGAGTATCTTACAGCTAGAATGGGTTTGGCTTTTATAAATGGAATGCAAACGGATGATCTAAGCAAAGGCGTAGCGACAACTACTAAACATTTTGCGGGTTATGGTGGAAAGAACCAAAACGATTACGAATTTTTAGAAGAAATATTAATGCCACATGAAGTGGCAGTACGTTTAGGTAATACGCAATCACTAATGCCTGGCTATCATGCCTATAAAAATATTCCTGCTCACGCTTCTTCTTTCCTTCTAAAGGATATTTTGAGAGAAAAGTGGGAGTATGACGGTATTGTAGTATCAGATTATTTTGCGGTAAAACAGATCTTTACTTCTTACAATTATGCAAAAAATAAACTAGATGCATTGGTTATTGCTTTAAAGAACGGGGTTGATTTAGAAATACCTTTTGGAGATTGTTACCAGCTTATACCGGAAGCTTTAGAAAAGAACTTGATTACGATGGAGGAGGTCAATACTTCTGTACGCCGTATTCTAACATTGAAATGTCGTTTAGGTTTATTGGATGAACCTTTGATAATCAACGATACAATAGCTTTGGATAGTAAGTCCTTTAGAAATAGAGCTTATATCTCGGCAACTCAGTCGATCGTATTGCTAAAAAACAACGGAATTTTGCCTTTAAAAAAAGACCTTGAAAAGGTGGCATTAGTTGGTCCAAATGCGGCTTCTGTAGAATCTTTATTGGGTGATTATACTTATCAATCACTAAAACTATATTGGGATAAACAGCCGATTGACCGACATAATCCTGAGTTGATCACATTATACGATGGATTGCAAAATGCGATAGGACAAGAAGTAGAAATTCTATATGAAAGAGGTTGCGATTGGATGGTAGAGCGTAAAGACCCATCAAAAACAGCAAAAAGTATGATTGGTGACGAGAGAGAAAAAAATGTAGTAGAGTTGCACCAAGATCATGTGACAGATTATAAAAAAGCGATCCGTTATGCTGAAGAGAGTGATATCATTATTGCTGCGATGGGAGAGAACAGGTACTTATGTGGTGAAAGTAGAAGTAGAAATGATATTCGATTGGCAGGGGAGCAGGAGCAATTTGTCAAAGACTTGATTAAAACAGGAAAACCTGTTGTGTTAATCATTTTTGGAGGAAGGCCTCATGTTCTTACTGCAGTGGAAAAAGGTTGTTCAGCGATCATTCAAGCTTGGTATCCAGGAGAAGAAGGTGGAAATGCCGTTGCTGATATACTAACAGGTAAAGTAAATCCTTCAGCTAAAATGACGGTTACGGTGCCTAGAACAAACGAACAATGTCCAATTTGGTATGGTAAGAGGTATAAAAACAAAAAGCCATTGTATCCATTTGGTCATGGGTTATCATATACTACTTTTTCTTATGATGAGTTTGAAATTTCAGATCAGAATAAGACATCGTCTAAATGGATCACTGTAAGTTGTAACATCACAAATACAGGCCAGAGAGATGGGGTAGAGATTCCGCAATTATACATTTCTCCTAAAGGTTTATCTATGCCAAGGCCTGCATTATCATTGCAAGGATTTACAAGAGTGGCCTTAAAAAAGGGAGAATCTAAAAGAGTTACTTTCCAAGTATCACCCGAACAATTGGCTTTTTATAATCAAGAGATGAGTCAGGTCATTGAACCAGGAACCTATGAGTTTTTAATTGGGGCATCCTCTACAGACATAAAATTTTCTAGCTTAATAGAGCTCAAAGGTGAGGAGATAAAATTACCACTAAAGAATATATTCTTTTCAGAAACGCTAATAAACTAACATGAAAAATTACCTTCTTTTTGTCTTATTTATCCTTTTGAATAACAGTCTATCGGCCCAACAGGTTACCGGTGAACTTAAGGTATGGCATACTGTTACTATCACTTTCGATGGACCAGATACTTACGAAAAGGATCCTATCAATCCTTTTTTAGATTATCGCTTAGACGTTACATTTTCGAATGGGAAAGAACAATTTGTAATACCTGGTTTTTATGCAGCTGATGGAAATGCAGCAGAAACTAGTGCGGATAAAGGAAACAAATGGAGAGTGCGCTTTACACCAAATGACATCGGAGAATGGTCTTACCATGCGACTTTCATTAAAGGTAAAAACTGTGCTGTTGCTGAAGATGTATCTTCCTTTCAAAAAGTTAAGCTCGATGGTGAAAAAGGGAACTTTCATATTTTAGCATCTGATAAAGAGGGAGTTGACTTAAGGGGAAAAGGTAGGCTAAAACCTTCTAATACCCATTATTTACAGTTTGAAGGAACAAAAGAATATTTTATTAAAGGAGGAGCGAATAGTCCAGAAGATTTATTAGGGTACTTTGAATTTGATGGAACTCCTCAAAAACATCGATTTGAAAAACACATTCCAGAATGGACGGATGAAGATATTACTTGGCAGAATGGAAAAGGAAAAGGTATTATTGGTGGACTAAATTACCTTTCTTCTAAAGGAATAAATACGGTATACTTTCTGACGATGAATGTAATGGGTGATGGTAAAAATGTTTGGCCTTGGACGGAAGAACATGAACGCTACCGTTTCGATGTCAGTAAACTAGCTCAGTGGGAAATGGTATTTTCTCATATGGATAAGAAGGGATTAGTAAAACATATCATCACACAAGAAACAGAAAATGAATGCCTATTGGATATGGGTTATACGGGGATTCAAAGAAAACTATATTACCGAGAATTAGTTGCAAGGTTTGCTCATCATCCAGGAATTATTTGGAATATGGGAGAGGAAAATGGAATTACGCACTGGTCTCCTGTTGGACAAACAGAAAAGATGCGTATTAAAATGATCGAATATATGAAAGGTTTGGATCCTTACGGCAATACTATTGCGATCCATACTTTACCTACTGAAAAAGATCATGATCGTACAGTTACACCTTTACTAGGCAATAAGTCTTTAGATGGGCTGTCATTTCAAATTCACAACTTATTCCATACGTATGAAACGACATTAAAATGGAGAGAGGCCTCTGAATCTTCGGGGAAGAAGTGGGTAGTATGGTTAGATGAAATTGGCCCTGCTGGAAAAGGAGTATTACCCGATGATTTTCCTGCTCAACAAGATACAGTCCGCAAAGAAGTCATTTGGGCAAACCTGATGGCCGGCGGAGGTGGGGTCGAACATTACTTTGGATATAAGTATCCGCATAATGATCTGAATTGTGAAGATTGGTATACAAGAGATAGAATTTGGGATATGACGTTTTATGCTACAGACTTTTTCCAGAAATATCTGCCATTTACAAAAATGAAAGCGGATAATAGTCTTATCGATACAAAAGATAGCTACTGTTTTGCATTAACAGGTCAGGTATATTGTATTTATCTCAAAAATGGAGGCCAACCAACTATCGATTTGTCAGATGCCCCGTTTAACTTTTCAGTGAATTGGTATAATCCAAGAAAAGGAGGAGAGTTAATTAAATCGAAGATCAAAAAAGTTAAAGGCGGACAAAGGGTTTCATTGGGAGCTTCTCCAACTTTAGATGAAGATTGGGTGGTTTTGGTGAGGAGAATAAATTAAGGTTAATTTTTATTTCATGAAATAAATGACTAAATAGTAATGTCGAAACAAAACTAGAATAATCAACTTGACTATGGTTTTACTCTTTTAAATTCATTGAGAATGAAAACTTATAGTTGTGTACTTTTATTATCAGTACTTTACGGGTTATTCAGTTGTACAAATCAAACATCTTCTTCTTCAAAAACACCACTTACCCTCAAAGAGGCTTATAAGGATAAATTTCTTATAGGTACTGCTTTAAATACGGACCATACCAATGGTTCAGAAAAATCAACATCTTTATTAATAGAAGAACAATTTAACACCATTGTTGCCGAAAATTGTATGAAACCTGAGGAGGTACATCCTTCAGAAAATATTTACGATTTTAGGAAAGCAGATCAGTTTGTAGAATACGGTGAGAAACACAATATGTTTATCGTGGGGCATACATTAATATGGCATTCTCAGGTACCAGATTGGTTTTTTGAAAATGAAGATGGAACAACATGTTCAAGAGAACGCTTGATAGAGCGTATGCGAGAGCATATTTATACAGTAGTAGGTCGTTATAAAGGACGAATCCATGCTTGGGATGTTGTTAATGAGGCCATTGATGATTTAGAAGGCTTAAGAAAAAGTAAATGGTATCAAATTATAGGAGAAGATTATATAGAACTTGCCTTCCAATTTGCCCACGAAGCAGACCCCAATGCCGAGTTATATTACAATGACTATTCATTGATATTATCACATAGAAGAGAGGAGGCGGTCAAACTTATCAAAAAATTACAAGAAAAAGAGATTAAAGTTGATGGTATCGGAATGCAAGCACATTATGGTTTAGATTATGTGAAAATTCCTGATTTTGAGAGAAGTATTACCGAATTTTCAGCACTAAATATAAAGGTAATGCTAACAGAATTAGACATTTCTGTCTTACCATTTCCTACAGAAAAAATTTCAGCAGAAATATCTCAGAAGTATGAAATGTTACCAGAGTATAATCCTTATACTGATACACTTCCAGATAGTATACAGCAACAGTTAGCACAAAACTATGTTGATCTTTTTAAGGTGTTATTGAAATATGAAGATAAAGTAAGTCGGATAACATTTTGGGGCGTAAATGATGAACATTCTTGGAGAAACGATTGGCCAATAGAAGGAAGAACGGATCATCCTTTATTGTTTGATCGAAACAATCAGCCTAAAGAAGCTTATTATTCAATTATTGAATTAGGCGAAGCGGCAAACAATACAAAAAAACAGGTACTATAAGCCATCGTTTATATTAATACCATGATCACGGTCCTCATCATGGATAATGATGTGTTTCATTTTTTTATCTATTAATTTCTCAGTATTATTATAAAAATATGAAATGAACCGTGATCTCTTTTTTTATTTAATCAACGATTACTACTTAGACTATATATGAAGTATTATGTACTATTTTTTATTCTATTACTATCGTCTAGGATCGCAATATGCCAACAAAATGAATTCATAAAATTAAATTTGAATACAGATGGAAGGCCAATAACAGATATAAATTTAGACGATGAAGGCTTCCTGTGGGTTGGAACTTTTGGAAATGGAATTTATAAATACGACGGACTGAACTATGAGTTGTTCAATAATTCATTTAACGATTCCTCTAAGCTTAATGATAATTTTGTGAGATGCTCTCTAATTGATAGGGACAAAAACTTATGGGTTGGAACAAATAAAGGAATTAGTATTTACAGTAAGGAAAACAATCACTTTAAGTCCATTTCAGTGGATGATCAAAGAGATGTAGTGACTTTTGAGATGATTGAAACGAAAGATCAATCACTACTATTATGTACCAATTCTAAAGGTCTTTATCAGAAGACATTAGACAATAACATTATTTACTACCCAATAGAGACTGCATTAGAGGAATACTTTAAGATCAATTCAATTGCTACAAAAAATTATAGTGATTATTACTTAGCAACAAATCAAGGATTGTTTGTTTTTAATGATCAGAACAAAACGTATAAAAGGCTGAACCTAAAAGAGGTAGAAGCCAATGTAAGTATTCAAAAAGTACATATAACTCCATCCGGTCATCTTTGGATAGGCACGGTTGAAAAAGGAGTGTATATGGTTGATTTAAAGAATAATACTACCCGAAAATATCCTATTACAAATGCTAGAGTGATGGACTTTAGTGAAAGTAAATGGGGGATTTTTGCAGCAACAGAAAACGATGGGGTTTTTATCTTTAAAGAAGATGGAACCTATAAGCACCTGGAAGCTGATGCAAAAAAAGAAAATGCTTTAGCATCCAATTCTGTTTGGTCGATACATACTGTAGATCAGACTATTGTTCTGATGGGATATTACGAATTTGGGCTAGGCTTATTTGACCCTAATTTTTATAAGTTCAATCAATTAACACATGATCCGTACAATAAAAATTCTTTAGGAACGTCTTCTGTCAATAGTATCGTTATCGGTAAAAATAATGTCTTGTGGATAGGACAAGATGGAGGAGGTATAACGAAATATGAAAAGGATAATGAGAAGTATACGGTAATTAATACGTTACACCATAATCTAGTAAAAGGGTTAAAAAGTGATGCCGTTCAGGCACTATTTAGGGATAGTAAAGGACAAGCTTGGATAGCTACTTGGGGGAATGGCATTTATCATTTATCAAAAGGGAATGACCATTTTACTAACCTCACAAAGGCTAACTCAGGACTGTCTTCTGATAGGATTATTTATTTTGATGAAGATACAAAAGGTAGAATTTGGATTGCTACTTTCGATAGAGGAGTTTGTTATTACGATCAGTCAGATAACATGGTACACTATCCAAATGACGGGGACTTTGTATCGACAAGTTTATCCACAAAAGATGTGAGAAAAGTCCTTGTAGATGACAAGGATAATGTTTGGGTTGCATCAACAGAAGGTCTATTTTTTATCAATACGGCTAGTGTTCCTTTTAAAGTGAAAAGAGTATTACAAGGACAATTAGGAGGCGATAATATTCTGTCCATTTATATCAGTAATGACAACCAACTTTGGATTGGTACAGATGGCGGTGGACTGTATAGTTATGATTTGGGCTCTAAAAAATTAACTGCCTTTAATGGTAGTGATAAAATCAATAGGAGAGTAATTTGTGGCATCGTTGAAGATAATTCTGGTAATATATGGGTTACTAGTAAGAATGGA
The DNA here is from genome assembly GCF_012641475.1 of Flammeovirga agarivorans. Lineage (NCBI taxonomy): Bacteria > Pseudomonadati > Bacteroidota > Cytophagia > Cytophagales > Flammeovirgaceae > Flammeovirga > Flammeovirga agarivorans. Next base: position 121,556 of record NZ_JABAIL010000006.1, read on the forward strand.
ATAGGTGTTATTCAAAAATGGAACAATTCCATCAGATACTTTTCGCAGAAAGATGGTTTAGTTTCTGAAAACTTTAATTACAATGCTGTCACTTTCGATAGTACTTCCAATACAATTTATGCCGGTTCTATCAAGGGACTTAACTTTATCAATACTTCGATTATTAGGCCACAGGAATGTGAAGCAAAAATTTTCCTGAACTCTATCAATATACATCAAACCAACTTTCAAGATGATCATCATAAAGTAAGGAAGAAAATTAGTACAGGCGATAAGATTATCTTATCTCAAGAAGAGAATATCTTTTCTATTGATTTTACGGGTATTGACTTTCCTTATTCGGATAAAATCAATTTTGCTTATTATCTAGAAGGACCTGAGAAAACATGGAATTATGTAGGAGCAAACCGTAGTGTCACCTATACGTCCTTACCCAAAGGAGATTATGTTTTTCATTTAAAAGGAATGGATAATAATGGAGTTTGGTCTGAAGAAAAAACGTTAGAAATTGAAGTACTCCCTTATTGGTACCAATCAAATCTAGCGATTGGAGTTTACATCCTCTTATTTTTACTTGGGTTATATATTTTGAATAGCTTAATGAAAGCGAGAGTAAGAATATTGGAAGAAGCGAAAGGCGAAAGAGAAAGACGTTTACATGAAGAAGAACTTACAAAAGCTAAGCTTCGATTCTTTACCAACATATCTCATGAGTTTAGAACACCGCTGACTTTGATATTAAATCCCATCACTGATATGTTGTCAGGGCAATATTCGACTCAACAGTTAAAAGAGAAGAATATATCAATTTATCGTAATGCCTTAAGGTTGAAGCATTTGATTGATGAATTGATGGATTTTAGAAAATTGAACTCAAAGAAAATTAGTTTAAAAGCACAGTTAGTAGATCCAATCGAAATCATTGAAGAATCTATTTTATTCTTTGAAGAGGAAGCTGAAAGTAGAGAAATAAATATTTCTATTATCAAAGAATATAAGAAAGAACTGAAAGTATATCTTGACGAAAGTATGATTGAAAAAATCATCTTCAATCTATTTTCAAACGCTTTTAAGCTAATGGAGAATGAAGGAGAAATTACAATTTACCTATCTATCATTGGCAATTATTTCAGGTTATCTGTGGAAGATACAGGCCCTGGTATATCTGAAGAAAATTTAGATAAAGTATTTGATAGGTTTTATCAGGTAGATTCTGTTCAAGATGCCTATTATGGAGGTACTGGTGTAGGATTGGAAGTCGTTAAACAATTTGTAGATCTACATAAAGGGAAAATATCGGTAGAAAGTACTTTAAATGTTGGAACTACATTCCATTTAGATTTTCCTATTGGTGAGGAGCATTTATCTGAAGATCAGAAATACCAGACAGAGAGTATTGTAAGGAAAAAATACACACTTCCAGTAAATGATCTCAAATCTAAAAGTCAAAATGAGACATCGTCTTCTTCTAAAAAACAATCTATATTATTGGTAGAAGATAATTACGAATTGAGGTCGTATTTAAAGGAAGTACTATATCTGAATTATAATATTTATGAAGTCAATGATGGAATGGCTGCATTGGATTTATTAGAAAATAAACCAATTGATATAATTATCTCAGATGTCATGATGCCGAAAATGAATGGTTTTGAGCTTTGTAAAAATGTAAAGAGTAACTTAAAAATCAGTCATATTCCACTTATTCTTTTAACAGCGAAGAATGATCAAGAGGATAAAATAAAGGGGATCGATTTAGGAGCAGATGCATATATTCAAAAACCTTTCGATTTAGAATTGCTTCAGGTAACAATAAAACAGCTACTTAAATCAAGGCAGATTTTGTTTGATAAATTTATTGGAAAGTTTCAGGAAAATGATTTTGAAACTGAGAACACCACCAATGTAGACAAAGAGTTTTTGAAAACGATCACAGACTATATTTATGAGAATATCTCAGATTCCAATTTAAATGTTGAACAATTATCAGAGGTGTTACATCTGAGCAGAAGCCAATTGTACAGAAAAATCAAAGCATTGACGGGTTTAACGGCAACAGTATTTATAAAAAGAATACGATTGGAAAAAGCAAAACAGATGATTCTTTCTGGGAATTCCAATATCAGTGAAGTTGGGTATCAAACAGGTTTTTCATCTCCTTCTTATTTTTCAAAATGTTATAAAGAGTACTTCAATATCTTACCAACGCAAGAAGTAAAGAATATAGAGGTCTAAGGAGATTACCATTGATCAAAAGGGTACTTATTAATTAAATAGCTCGATGATAAGTCGGGTTATTTTTTTGTATTTACCACATGTAGTTGAAAACAGTATCTTATCAGATTCCATGAAATAAAAGATATGTTGCATCAAATAAGACAAATGATGCATCATATGTCAGAATCAACATTTTTACCACAAATAGCTTCATTTTTTTTATATGTATTAAGTACGATTAATCAAATTGCAGTATGAAAAAAAAGTCAAGCGAACAAAATGTTCACTCTAGGAAATTAGTAGTACTAGAGGTCTTGGTTATTACTAGTTTAATTGGTCTAATCATTTTAATAGTAACAATTACTTAAAAGTTAGGCCAATAGTTTCGACACAATTTGATGCCCTACGGCAATTTTTTTACTTAAAAACCGAAATGAAAATATTATGAAAAAGACTGATACTTAAACAAAATTTCAAACTCTCATTTATGCTATCTCTAACTATTCGCTATAGTTTAATATATAACATATTTCTATAGTATCTGATGAATTTAATCTAGAAAATGAAATGAACAATTATTTACTTAGAGTGGGTGTACCTCATAAAGTACATCTAATGCTTACTCTATTTTGCTTTCTTCTTTTTCCTAAATTACTCTGTGCTCAAGACTCACGAATTATTAAAGGAGTTGTAGTTGATAACAATAACAGCCTACCTCTTCCTGGTGTAAATGTTTATATAGTTGGAACTACCGTTGGAACAATCACCAACTTTGATGGGGAGTACTCTCTGGAAGTTCCTTCTGATAAAACTGAGCTAGGGTTTCGATATATAGGTTACATAGATCAAACAGTAACGATCGGCAACCAAAAGAAAATTGATATTTCTTTGAGTGAAGACGTGATGCAATTAGAAGAAATTGTTGTTGTTGGATATGGTACACAGGAAAGAGCTAAAGTAACAGGTGCAATTGCAACGGTTGATTCAGAAACGATTACTTCTACTCCTGTATACACTGCAGATCAGGCCTTACAAGGTAGAGCAACTGGTGTTTCTGTAACGAATAACGGTTCTCCAGGTAGTGACCCTATTGTACAAATTCGTGGTGTTATGGGTACAAGTGGAAATAACCCTCTGATTGTAGTGGATGGTATCATTGTACAAGGTTTAGGAGATCTGAACCCTGCTGATATTGAAACGATGTCGGTATTAAAAGATGCATCTACAACGGCAATTTATGGTGCTCAAGGTGCAAATGGTGTAGTTGTAATTACGACAAAGAAAGGAAAGTCAGGTGATATTAAAATCGATATCGATGGTTACCGAGGTGTACAAATGGTCCAAAAGCAACACGAGGTAATGGAAAGAGACGATTATATCAACTATTCTCGCATGTGGGGTAATGCAGCACAAGGAAGACTCGAAAATGAAAAATATGCTGATATCAGTAAATATAATACGAATTGGCAAGATGAGATTTTCCAAAATGGAATCATTGAAAACTACAATGTAGGCTTATCAGGTGGTGGAGAAAACACCAATTATAGAATTAGCGGTAATTACATGAATCAAGAAGGTGTGTTAAAGAACACTGGAATTGAAAGATTTATGTTTAGATCAAATGCGAATTATACGAAAGGCAGATTGAAAGTGGCTCAAACTTTTTCCGTTTCATCTACAGAGAAAAAGCCTGAACAAACAAGTGCTGGACGCTCGGCCTTGGAACATGCGATAAAAATGCCTCCGTACCTTACACCGTATAATGCAAGTAACTTAGGTGGTTTTCAAGGAACAGATATTCAGTTGGACGGACAAGATGCTGAAAACCCAGTACGAGTTTTAGAGCATACGGAGATATCAAATAAGAGAGTGAACTTAATGGGAACATTATCTGCAGAACTCGAACTATTCCAAGGTTTTTCGATCAAAGGACAAGGTGGTATCGACTACTTTAACTATAACAACGATTTATTCTCACCTTCTTACGATGATGGGTCCGCTTTAGCTAGACCAACAAGGTCATTAATTGAGAAGGGGTATGGTTCTCATGCCATGATGACCTTAATTGGTCAAGCGACCTACAACAAACAATTTGGTAAGCATAATGTAAATGCTGTTGCAGTTGTGGAACGTATTGAGAAGAAAAATATGAACGCTGGTACATCAAGTTTTAATGAGATTACCAATGAGATAAAAAATACAACAAATACAGATCTTACTGGAGGTTCTTTTACTGTAGATTATGGTAAACTTGGTTACTTAGGGCGTATCAATTATGATTATGACGGAAGGTACTTATTTGCTGCTTCCTACAGAAGAGATGCTTCGTCAAGGTTTGGTAGCAATAACCGATGGGCTGGATTCTATTCTGTTTCTTTAGGTTGGAATGTATTAGATGAAGCTTTTATTCCCGATTCAGAATGGATGTCTCAACTTAAGTTAAGAGGTAGTTACGGATCTGTTGGTAACGATAATATTGGCGATTATAGATATTCAGCATCTATTGTATCAGGGAATCACAGTTATGTTTTTAATGGTGCAAATGGGGTATATCAGGCATTTGGTACTACAGCAGGAAATCTACCAAACCCAGATTTAAGATGGGAAACCACTTATATGACGAACGTTGGTGTAGACTTAGGTTTCTTTGAAGACCGACTGACTTTATCTGCTGAATATTATAAAAACGAAAGTAACGATCTACTTATCAATGTTCGACAAGTATCATCGATTGGTGGTGTAAATGCTACTCAGGCAAAAAATGCAGGGTCAGCTCAAGTAAGTGGTTTTGAATTTAACTTAGGAATCAAAAACCAGGAAAAAGCACTTAAGTGGTCTACAAACCTTAACATCAGTACAATGGAAAACATTGTCAATGATTTAGGTGGAGAAATTCTTTACGAAGGGTACTATGAAAATAACGGTTCTATTTTAAGAACAATCGAAGGTGAACCTTTAAGACATTTTTATGGGTACCAAACTCTAGGGATCTTCCGTTCATGGGAGGAGATTTACACTTCACCTGTACAAACATCAAATACGGCTCCTGGAGATATTAAGTTCAAAGATATTTCTGGCCCTGATGGTACGCCAGATGGTGTGATCGATCATTATGATCAAACAATAATTGGTAACCCAACACCTGATATTGTGTTTGGTTTGAATATGGATTTCAGTTACAAGAATTTTGACTTAAACATATTTTTTAATGGTACTTATGGTAACGAAATCTATAATACAACGAGATGGTATTTAGAAGGAGGTCAAAGATTCTTTAATGCAAATCCTAAGATGCTTGATGCTTGGACGCCTGAGAATCCAGATTCAGATGTACCAAGATTAAGCGAATCGGGTGATAATCTAAGAACATCTAATCGTTTTGTTGAAGATGGTTCATACCTAAGACTAAAGAATGTGACTCTAGGGTATACACTTCCAAAGAAAGTATTATCAAAATACATTTCGAGATGTAGATTCTATGTCAGTGGCCAAAATGTTTTTACAGTGACAAAATACTCTGGTTTGGATCCTGAAGTTGGAGCTGCTGCTGCAAGTGGTAACAACCCAGCAGAGACAGGTATTGACAGAGGTAATTACCCAACACCATTGACAATTATCGGAGGATTACAATTAAACTTCTAAACAGCATGAAAAAATCATATTATATATATTCCGTTGTCTTGATGTTAGTTTTTGGGAGTGGCTGTAGTACAGATTTCCTGAACATTTCTAATCCAAACGAACTAACAGAAGACACTTACTTTAAGAACAAATCACAGTTACAATCTTCTGTAGATGCTTCTTATGTAAACCTTCAATCTAAAGGATTATATATCCGTCATCTATTCTTTATGAATGATAATATGGGACATGAGGTGGAACTAAACCCCCAACATGAACCCGACAAGAGGCAGTATTATAATTTTACTTTTGATGCCAATCATGAAGGAATTTTCACCTATTGGGATAACTGTTTCAGAGGTATAAATAAAGCCAACTTTGTGATATCTAATCAAGAAAAGTTCGAAAATGTATCTCAAGATGATATTGATAGAGCATTAGGCGAAACTCATTTTATGAGGGCTTTCTACTACCATTTATTAGTTACAAGGTTTGGTGGTGTGCCGATCTATTCAGAATTGACAAGTACTCCTAATCCAAGAGCGACAAAAGAGGAAGTATATCAGTTTATTCTAGAAGATCTAGCGTTAGCTGCACAGCTTTTACCTGTACAAGCAAATACTGAAGGTGGAAGAGCATCTTCTGGTGCCGCTTGGGCATTAAAAGGTAAAATGCATCTATACCGTCAGGAGTGGCAGGAAGCGAAGGAAAGCTTTGAGAAAGTAACAGGTTATACATTGGTTGATGAATACAAAGACAACTTCTTAGAAGAAACAGAATATAATACGGAGTCTGTTTTCGAAGTAGGTTTTACAAGAGAGTTTGGTTGGTCAGATCAAGATACTTGGTGGGTAGAAGATGCATCGGGTATGCAGTTCGTATCTCTTAGAGGTCAAGAATATGGGTGGAATGATTGGTTTAATTCTTATCCAGGAGATGACCTATTGGATGAGTACGAAGCCAATGACCCTAGATATACTGCAAACTTCTACACTGATGGCGAATTATTTAATAATGATACAGAAGTGGTAAGCTTACCAGACCATAGAGCGGCATGGAAGAAGTACCAGAATTATTACCAAAGACCAAAAGAAGAAATTGCTTCTGGTATTAATCATAGGGTGATCCGATATGCTGATGTCTTGTTGATGTGGGCAGAAGCAGAAAATGAACTTGGTAATTCTAGTAAAGCAATTGATTTAATGAATCAGGTGCGAACAAGGGTGAGCATGCCTTTATATGGTTCTTCAGAGATGAATGCCAACTATCCGGTAAGTAACAAATCAGAAATCTTTAATGCTATTGTTCATGAACGTAAAGTAGAGTTAGCTGGAGAGCAGGTAAGGTATAACGATTTATTAAGATGGGGTTTAGCTGAGTCTTTCTTACAAGGGACAGGCTTTGTTAAAGGGAAATCAGAATTGCTTCCTATTCCTCAAAAAGAAATTGATGTTAACCCCGAAATCTCTGCAGGGGATCAAAACCCTGGATATTAATCCATGGCAAAGTGAACATACTTTTGAATTGAAAATGATATTAATATGAAAAAGCAATATATCTTTCTTCTAATCTCAGTGTTAAGTGTAATGTGGAGTTGCTCTACAGATGAAACAACTGTGGTGGAAGAAATGCCAAAAGCTGCATTTACTGCGACTCCAACCAATGAAAACCCCAATTATATTGTACTAGAAAATCAATCGACGGGTACAAATATTATGAGCTCTTGGAAGTTCAAAGAGGATGGCCCATTTGTTAGAGGGTCTCAAAGTAGCGATACAACATATTATCCTAATGAAGGGACTTATAAAGTCACACTTTACACAGGAAATAATTTGGGGGTGGACACAATCTCACAGGAAATTATTATCGAACAAAGAGACCCTGATTTACCACCAATTGGAGGTGATGATGCTTTTCTTCTTTTAGGTGATTTTGAAGATGGAGAAGTAGGAGATTGGAATGCATGGGGACAAGATGTTTCGGTGGTGAGTAACCCTGCTGGTTCTGCAGTAAACTCTTCGGACTTAGTATTAAAAATGACACAAACAGAACCATGGCAAAATAGTGCAGTTCGAAATATCCCTCAGGTGACTTCATTTGCGACTAAAATTGTAGTGGATGTTTATTTTGAACAAGAAGGTGATTTGAAATTACAAATAGAAGGTGACTTTGCAACGGGTTATTTCCAATCGGTTACACCTGGTGAGTGGGTTACTTTAGAGTATACTCTTGAAGGAGAAGTTGACGACAGTACTGAATACCCTTGGATATTATTTCAAGGTAATACTTCAGGAAGTTATTATATCGATAATATTAAGTATTACGCATTAGATATTGGAGGAGATAACGGAACTGTTTATGGTGATTTTGAAGATGAGCAAGTTGGTGACTGGAACGCTTGGAATCAAGATGTCTCTGTTATTGCTAACCCTGCCGTAGATGCAGTAAACTCTTCTGATTTTGTGCTACTGATGACACAGGTAGATCCTTTTTCAGTAAATGCGGTAAGAAATGGACAAATAGTTGGTGTTGCAGCCGATAAAATTACGGTTGATGTGTACTTCGAACAAGCGGGGTCTCTGAAATTACAATTAGAAAGTGATTTTGAGACAGGATACTTCCTAGATGTGGAACCAGGTAAGTGGGTGACATTAGAATATGATTTGAACGGACAAATTGATGGAAGTATCGAATACCCTTGGGTGGTGATTCAAGGGAATACCCCAGGTAATTATTACATAGATAATATTACTTATTACGAACAGTAAATAGACAATCCAGGGATCAACTCCCTGGACTGTTTCCTAAAGATTTAAAGAAAATACAATGAAAAGAATATTAATATTGTTATCAACTTTGGTGACCCTCTTGTCATCATGTGAAGATAATCAAGTTCAGGAGGTAACACTTTCCTCTCCAGATATCTATAAGATTTCAAATTTAAAAGCCAGTAGCTTCACAGCAGATTGGACAAGTATTGTCAATGCACAAAGTTATGAACTTAATTTAGCAACAGATGCCAACTTTACTAATCTGGTATCACCCTATGAAAGTGTAGCAACGAAAGAAGATTCTTATCACTTTGAGGGGGTTGAAAATGGTCAGACATTTTATGTAAGAGTCAAAGCACTTTATAAGGATAAATCATCGGATTATTCCAACTCAAAATCTATCACAACATTAGAAGAAGACGGTGTAGAACCTGATACCCCTTTAAAAGATGTTGCTACTACATTTAGAGTAGGTATGGCCACCATTGTGAACCGCTTAAATGGTACTCATGATGAAATCTATAAGAGAGAGTACAATCAAATTACTGCTGAGTGGGAAATGAAAATGAACATTATGTACCCTGAAGAAGGTAGGTATGATTTTACTCTTGCTGATCAATTGGTAGAATATGCTCAGAATAACAATATGGAAATTCATGGACATGCATTGATTTGGCATGCAGCAACTCCTGATTGGGTGGTGAATTTTGAGGGAACTGATGCTGAGTTTTCTGATATGGTAGAAGACTACATTAAAACTACAGTGACTAGATATAAAGGAAAAGTGTTGTCATGGGATGTTGTGAACGAAGCCATAGATGATGTTGGAGGGAACTATAGAAGTTCGGTATTCTTAGATCGAATGGGAGAAGAGTACATCGCAAAATGTTTTCAATGGGCGAGAGAAGCTGACCCAGATGTATTGTTATTTTACAACGATTACAACTTATGTTGGGATAGAACTAAGCTGAATGGAGTAATCGATAAGGTTATTACTAATTTTAAAACAAACGGAATTCCTCTAGATGGTATTGGTTTTCAAATGCACATAGGCTACAACGGACCTACTAAAACCAAAATTGCAGAACACACCAAGTTAATTACAGACGAAGGTCTCTTAATGCATTATTCAGAGTTAGATGTGAAAATCAATCCTGATAATGATTTAACTACACCTACTGAAGAGAGAGAATTTATTCAAAAAGATAAAGTACGTGAGGTTGTAGAAGTGTATAATGCGATTCCTGAAAGCAGTAAATTCGCTTTGACTATCTGGGGACTTAAAGATGACGAATCGTGGATTCCAAGTGTACAAGGACATGACGATTGGCCATTACTCTACGATAATAACTTTACGATTAAAAAAGCACATACAGGCTTCTTAGAAGGCCTTCAAGAATAGAGTTAGCATATGGAGGGAGGGGGAATAGTAGTACCTCTTTCTCCAACTAACAAACAAGCATCAAATTATTTTTATCAGCTCGTCAATGAATAGAGTACTCATTATTTATGGGACTTCTTTAAGTACTATTCTTTAAATTTTATTGACCATACTACGTAAATTAAAATGAAACTAGATCACCAAAAAGTTTCTCTTAAGGAGAAGGTGGGATACAGTCTTGGAGATTGTTCTGTAAACTTCGTTTTTCAAATAATGTTGGTATTTCAGTTGGGGTTTTACACCGATGTTTTTGGAATAAAAGCAACAGCTGCAGGTACAATTCTTCTTATGGCAAGGATCATCGATGCCTTTGTTGACCCTTTGGTAGGAATAATGTCGGACAGAACAAATACCAAGTGGGGGAAGTATAGACCATGGGTGTTATGGACTGCGCTACCTTTTGGCTTATTCTTCTTTCTTGCATTTACCACACCCGATGTTTCAGAACAATATAAGATAATCTATGCAGGGATAACATATACCCTGTTAATGGCCATCTACTCACTTAACAATACACCTTACTCTGCTTTGCATGGAGTAATGTCAAGTAATATAGATGAAAGAACTAGTATTGGTTCTGTTCGATTTGTTTTAGCGATGGTCGCATCATTAATAGTACAAGGCTTTACTTTACCATTAGTAGATAAGTTAGGGCAAGGAGACGATCAAAAAGGCTGGTCTATGGCTATTGGTGTTTTGGCATTAGTTTCTATTGTATTTTTTATCATTACTTTTTTGTCAACCAAAGAAAGGATCACTCCACCGGCCACCCAAAAAACATCAATAAAACAAGACATTAAAGACCTACGACATAATGGGCCATGGTTTTCTATGTTTATCGTGACTCTATTTATCTTTACTACTTTGTCTTTATGGGGTGGCGGAATGTATTACTTTTTTAGTTATTACATGGAGCCTGAAGCTATCTTTTCATTCCTGAAGGAATTCAATTTAGTAAAACAGTTAGATCAAGAAAGTTCTATGATGTACAATATTATGGATGCTTTTGGTTTGTTGGTATTGCCAGATAAAAGCAATGCTTTTAGTGTAGGATTCAGCTTTTTTAATATGGTGGGTCAGTTTTTTACGATAGTAGGAGTCTTGACCATGTCTTCATTTTTAGCTAAGAAATTTGGCAAGCGAAATACATTTATCGTATGTCTTTTTATGACGGCTATTTTTACGGGGTTATTTTTCTTCGTTCCATCGGATAGAGTAGATCTTGCGTTTAGTTTAAATATTCTAAAATCGATTTTTTATGCTCCAACTATTCCCCTTCTATGGGCAATGATGGGAGATGTAGCAGACTATTCGGAATGGAAATACAAAAGAAGAGCTACAGGTTTTGTTTTCTCAGGGATTGTATTTGCGCTTAAGGCAGGTTTAGGTTTTGGTGGTGCGCTGTGTGGGTGGATTGTTTCTATATATGGCTATGAACCAAATGCTATACAATCTCCCGATGCAATTTTTGGTATTCGACTTACAGCTTCCATTGTGCCATCAGCAACATTTATGGTATCAGTAATTTCATTGATTTTCTATGTGATTACAAAAGAGTTTAATATCAAAATGCAAAAAGATCTATCCGAGAGAAGAGAACAGTTACACATGGCCAATGTTACCGAAGTAGAAAATTCGATCACTATATAGTTTATATATAATAGTTATTAAAAATATAAAAAAATGAATAAGATTAAGAATAAACCAAAATATATCGCAGACCATTTATATACTGCAGACCCTTCAGCTCATGTATTTAATGGTAAACTCTATATTTATCCATCACATGATATTGAATCAGGAGTGACCGAAAATGATAATGGTGACCACTTCAATATGCAAGATTATCATGTTTTCTCAATGGAAGATACAGATGGTGAAGTACAAGATCATGGATGTGTTTTAAAACTAGAAGATATTCCATGGGCAGGAAGACAGTTGTGGGCCCCTGATGCTGCTGAAAAAGATGGAAAATATTATCTATACTTTCCGATGAAGGATAAGAACGATATTTTCCGAATGGGTGTAGCCATAAGTCAACAACCGGAAGGTCCATTTGTTCCTGAACCAACACCAATAGATGGAAGTTACAGCATAGACCCTGCAGTATTTCAAGATAACCAAGAAGATTATTATATGTACTTTGGAGGAATCTGGGGAGGTCAATTGCAACGATATAGAGATAACAAAGCGATAGAAGTTGGGCAAGAACCTGCTGACCATGAGGATGCTCTTTGTCCAAAAGTGGTTAAATTATCGAAAGATATGAAAGCATTTGCTGAAGCACCTCGAGACTTAGTCATTTTGGATGAAAATGGTACTCCATTGAAGGCAGGTGACTATGATAGAAGGTATTTCGAGGGACCTTGGATGCATAAATATAACGGTAAATATTACTTCTCCTATTCAACTGGTAATACCCATAAAATCTGCTATGCAGTAAGTGATTCTCCTTATGGTCCATTTGAATATAAAGGTATCATTTTAACTTCTGTAGTCGGTTGGACCACACATCATTCTATAGTAGAATTTAAGAATAAGTGGTATTTATTTTACCATGATAGTCAACCATCGGGAGGAAAGACTTGGCTAAGAAGTGTCAAATTTGTGGAAATCGATTATCATGAAGATGGCACAATTTCAACGATCGAAGGTAAAGATTAATTTATAGTATTTATTTCATTTCCAAAAAGCATATCATATTGATATGCTTTTTTTATATAACACATTTGATGCATCGGAATGCAACATATTTACATGCAACATTTTTAGGAGTTTTTGGAGATAAATTGATATTTAATTATTTGGTATTCAGTTACATTTATGTGTGAGATCTCAATGAAATGAATTAACTCTTCTACTTTCTATTTTGTTCCGGCTACATTTTAGAAGTCAGAAAGAGTGCTAACTAAATCGACTAAATTTTTGAAATGAAAAACTATCTAAATGAAAAGGTAAATCTTAGGAACAATAATTTAAAACCACCAAACTTTGTAAATACTATCACTCTCTTATTTATTTCACTACTGTTGATTAGAGTGGATTGTAATGCCGTTATTTCTAATTCGGGTATGACAATACAAACAGAGTCAATGACTTTAGGAGGAGCATATGCAAGTACGACAACAATTCCTTTTGATGGTATCATTTTATATGCTAATGATGATCATGGAGCTACAACAATTCAAATTTCAAATGCCCCTGGAGTATTTGATATAAGCTTAAAAGGAGCCTCAACAAATACCAATGCTGCAGGTGTTAGCTTAGAAATTGATGGAACTGAAGTGACCTCTTTTTCTTTTTCTGGAACTGCCCCAAGTATTGATACAAAATCAATTAAAATTGAAGGAAATGCAGGAAATAAAGTAATCAGGTTGGTTCTGAAAACAGATAATGGATCTAATGATACACTACTGGATTGGATCAGCTTTACTAGAATGGGTGATATCCCACCTCCACCAGCACCTCCAACTTTGCCAAGCGAGGGTGCTTTCTATACAGGGAATTATAGAAATATGTTCAAAGAGGCAGGGTATACACAGCAACAAATTGATGATAAAATTAATAGTGTATATCAACAGTTATTTAATGGAGATGATGCCACTGAGAGAGTATATTATCCCAAAGGTTCAGATGAAGCTTACATTCTAGATATCGATAATAATGATGTAAGATCAGAAGGAATGTCTTACGGAATGATGATCGCGGTTCAGATGAACAAGCAAGAAGAATTCGATCGGATGTGGAAATTCGCGAAAACTCATATGCAACATGGTCCGGGAAATAGAGAAGGATATTTTCGTTGGATTGTGGATGCTAATGGAGCAGAATTAGATCCTAATACGGCTTCAGATGGTGAAATCTATTTTATCACTGCCTTGTATTTTGCCTCAGTAAGATTTGGCGATCGTGGAGGTATTTATAATTACCGAGCAGAAGCGGATTATATCTTGGAGCAAATTATGAACAAAGGGTGGCCACACAATCAGATCATTGGTTCAGTGCCAAATATGTTTAATGATGAAAAGAAAGTATGTTTCGTGCCTTATGCTCAAGCTTCTACTTATACAGACCCTTCTTATTTCTTGCCTTCTTTTTATGAAGTTTGGGGAATGATGGCAAAAACCAATCGTCAATATTGGAAAGACGCCGCAGTTGTTGCTCGCGACTTTTTTCAAGCAGCTGCACATCCAACAACAGGTTTAATGCCTGATTATTCCAATTATGATGGTAGTCCAACCGGCGGACACAAAGAGGATTTTGTGGTTGATGCTTGGCGATGTGCTATGAATATATCCATGGATTATGCTTGGTTTAAGAAAGACGAAAGAGAGAAAACTATTACCGATAACATTCAAGACTTTTTCTATGGTGAAGGTATTTATAGTTACTCAAGTGGTTATACTTTAGATGGTAATCCATTACCAGGGACAGACTATCAAGCAGTGGGTTTGGTCGCTTGTAATGCCATGACATCTTTGGCTTCCACCGATGCGAAATCTTGGGAATTTATCAATGCTTTATGGGATCGAGCACCAACAACAGGTCGATACCGCTATTATGATGGGTTATTACAAATGATGTGTCTATTGCATTTATCAGGTAACTTTAAAGCTTATGTTGATGGTTCTGCTCCTCCTGTTGATCCTAATCCGATTCCTGTAACAGGAATTACTTTAACTCCATCATCATTGTCTTTGGAAGTGGGACAAACCAATAATTTGTCAGTGAGTATTTCCCCCTCAAATGCTGATGATAAACAAGTAAGTTATACATCGTCGAATACGAGTATTGCAACCGTTTCAAATTTGGGTTTTGTTCAAGCGATTCAAGCAGGAAGTGCAACAATTACAGTAAGAACTGTAGATGGTGGTTTTACAGATCAAATTTCAATTACCATAACTTCTGAAGGCGGTAATAATGGAGGAGACAATGGTGGGAATACAGGAACCTGTTCTTTTGGTTTACCTAGTTCGGAAGCATTTCCAACAATCAATACAAGTTTCACTCATGCCCATGTATTAGGTAATGGCCCTGACCTATCTCATGTAAATAACATTTCAGTCAATTGGTCGAAAGAAGGTGGACAAATTTGGGACTTCTCTATGCGTACAAATAATGGTGTGCCAAATTGGTATGTTGATCTTAAAACAGCTATCACACATACTTTAGGTAGTGCTTCTCCATCGATCACTTTTTCGAATAGTGGATTCAACGGACTAGATGGAGCGTATTGGATAGGCAAGGAAGGTTCAAATGTAGTATTGGTTTCTAAAACTTCAGATTTCACTATTTACTTAAATAATTCTTCTTCAGCACCAAGCTGCTCTAATGCTAGGAGGATGTCAGTGAATTTAATGTCAAATAGTGGTTTGGAAGATGAAATTCAGCTATACCCAAATCCTGCTACTGATCAGGTGATCATCAAGGGAGTTCAAGGGAATACTGCTAAAGTCAAAGTTTATACGATAAGTGGAGTATTGGTTTCAACTTCAATTTTAACTGGAGATGTAAGAAAGTTGAATGTTTCAGCTTTAAAGAAAGGCACCTACATACTTCAGGTTGTATCGGATGATAACTATCAAATTAAAAAACTGATGATTCAGTAATCAATTTATCCATTCAAGAGTCCAATAATTCACTATTCTACATCACTCAAAACTATGTATTGGGCTCTTGAATTTTTTATGAAATGAAAACTTTATTAAAATGAAAAATCAACTATCCATGAATACGCTTTATATTTTAAGTGGTATTGAAATCAACAATCAATTGATCCAACGTTTAAGTAAAAGCGTTTTTGTATTATCACTTTATCTATTCTTAGTATTTGATATACAGGCTCAAACCATCTGTAATAATCAGATTGGTAGTCAGGGTGGGTATACCTATGAATATTGGAAAGATTCTGGTAGTGGATGCATGACCCTCAATAATGGTGGTAATTTCTATGTTTCCTGGAACAATATTGGGAATCTTTTGGCTAGAAAAGGAAAGCGACCTGGTGTGAAAAATCAGACAGTGACTTATGGAGCCAATTATCAGCCGTCCGGTAATTCTTATTTGTGTATTTATGGCTGGAGTCAGAACCCTTTAGTAGAGTATTATATTGTG
This sequence comes from Flammeovirga agarivorans, assembly GCF_012641475.1. NCBI lineage: Bacteria > Pseudomonadati > Bacteroidota > Cytophagia > Cytophagales > Flammeovirgaceae > Flammeovirga > Flammeovirga agarivorans. The sequence continues at coordinate 137,720 of NZ_JABAIL010000006.1, forward strand.
GAAAGTTGGGGAAGTTGGAGGCCTCCCGGAGCAAATGCTAAAGGTACTGTTACAACAGATGGAGGTACCTATGATATTTATGAAACCACTAGGGTTCAGCAACCATCCATAGAAGGCACAAAAACATTTCAGCAATATTGGAGTGTAAGAAGAAATAAACGAACGAGCGGAACGGTAACTTGTGCAAATCATTTTAATGCATGGGCCAATTTAGGAATGAATATAGGCAGTTTATACGAAGTCTCTTTTACGGTTGAAGGATACCAAAGTAGTGGTACCTGTGATGTTTACAGCATGACGATGGGAACAAGTAATGGCAATAGTGGAGGAAACAATTCCACTTCCATTAAAGTAAGAGCGAGAGGGGTGACTGGACAGGAAAAATTGAATATAAGAATTGATAATCAGACAATACAAACATTGTCTTTAACAACGAATTTTAAAGAATACACTGTAAATACTAACTCTTCTGGAGGCGTAAATGTGGAGTATTTTAATGATGCTTCAGGTAGAGATGTGCAAATAGATTGGCTTGAAATTAATGGCAACCGTAAGCAGGCAGAACAACAATCCTATAACACTGCCGTTTGGCAAAATAATACATGTGGAGGGCAGTACAGTGAATGGATGCATTGTAATGGAGTGATAGGTTTTGGATCCACTTCCAACAATAGAACTATATCACATAAAAACGGTAATGGATTAATTACAAACAGTATATTTCCGAACCCAGTACAAGGTAATTCACTTACCATTCGAAATGCCAATCTAGGAGAAGTCAAAGAAGCTATAGTGTATAATTCTTTAGGCCAAATAGTATACCACCAATATTTTGAATCTAGCTTTTCAGAACAAGAAATGCCCATAGCATTACCCAATGGATTGTATTTTATCCATGTTATAGGATCATTGAATTCTATTCAAGAAAAAATAGAAATTAGAAGGTAATACTAGATACCAGGGAAGGGGTTATTTAAACCCTTTCCTTACCCAATTGTCTATCGTACATTACAATACTTCCTGCAACAGCTACATTTAAACTTTTAGGCGATTTAAATTTGACAAGGAAATGACTCGAATCCATGGCTTGTTTGGACAAACCGTGGTCTTCAGCACCTAGTAAATAAACACATCTTCTTGGGTGATGAAAGGTTTCAAGATCTTCAGATTTATCAGTAAGTTCTACGCCAACAATTCGAGTACCTACAGGAAGATTATTGACAAAATCTTCGAAGGTATTATAATGATAGTAAGGAATAGCTTTTACCGCATTATGAGTATCACTAGCTTGTTTTGCATAACGGTTACCTATGGTAAAGATAAAGCTAGCTCCAAAATTTTGAGCAGAACGCCATAAAACGCCTAGGTTTTCGGGTGTTTTACCATTTTGAATGCCAATGCCAAAATATTCATTTGTGAAGTTTGACTCCATAGTTATTAATCCGTTTTTTAGTCTATACCATACCAATTAAGCACAATGCCAAAAGGAGGAACAAAAGTAGAACTAAAATTTTGCTTAACTATGGATTTTAGGAAATATTGTATGTATTCATCATGTAGAAGATCACCCAAAGTATTGATTCTTTAGGAGACCTTTTTTAATCTATTATTGTCTTCTTCTCAACTCCTTGATAGCTAAACCAATCAAAGAAGGCTTTATTTTTAGTCGGTTTACCATTGCTTGTTGCATAGATACCAATACCAGGGCCATTAAATTGTGCATTACCCTGACCATCTGCAATGGTGATTAAACTGAGAGGTTCACCAATTGGTAGAAAGTGATCATTGGTAGTACTATAATAGAATTGTATTTTCATATCTTCAGCCATGGCTTTAAGATGAATACCCTTGTGATGATAAGGAACACTAGCAACCTCTTTTCTCTTCCCCTTGAAACTCTCAATAAGTACTAAGGAATCTTTTCTTTTCATCAGTGTAAAGTAGTTTTCATTGGTTCTATAAACACATAACCCCACTTCTTCATTTGTTTTTTGTGTCTTAAAAGAGAATGAAGTTTTTGCCACAAAATGATGATCCATTATTCTTTGAACCAATAGAGAGGAGTGAACCAAACTATCGATCACTTCAGGTTGTAATGCTAATTGTAATTGGCTGTTTTTTATTGTAAAATAAGTGGATTGGGGAGTACGAATAGTACACCATTTTAGATCTAAATCATGTTGATCGAAATGATCGATTACAGATGGTTTTGGCACTGGAGTCCATGGTAGATCTGGCCTTTTTTGTTCTGATAATACCTTACCAAATCCTTTGTTAATAATAGGTGTTTGTCCTTCAAATTCTACTTTTGCTAAAAAGGTTTCTCTGGCCAGTGTGGTAATTCCTTTATTCAATCGTTTACCCAGCATCACACACCACCATTCTCCATTTTGTGTTTCTACTAGATCTCCATGGCCAACAGCATAAATAGGGTATTCTTTACCAAGGTGTCGGTGTGTAAGTATAGGATTTACTATATCAGCAACAAAAGGTCCTTTTAAATTATCGCTATGATGTACTGACATAGCATGATACTGTTCTGTTCCTCCTTCAGAAAGTAGCAAAACATATTTTCCATTAATTTTATAGATGTGAGGCCCTTCTGCGTAAGCAGCATTATTAGCATGACCAAAAGATAGTTCGTTTCTTTCCCCAATAAGCTGATGGGTATTAAGATCAATTTCTTGGTTATACACTACAGTTTGTGCAGGCCAAGCTTTGTCTTTTACACTTCCCATTCCGGTGTAATAACATTTTCCATCGTCATCCCAAAATAAAGAAGGGTCAATGCCTGGGGCATCACTTAACCAAATTGGGTCAGACCATGGTCCGGCAGGGTTTTTAGCAGTGATGTAAAAGTTCATCTTACATCCTACGCATGTATTGATGATATAAAAAGTACCATTATGGTGTCGAATGGTGGGAGCAAATAAACCCAATTTATCTTTCAACCCATTAAAGTTTACAGCTTTTTCATTACTTATCCCATACCCAATATGTTCCCAGTTTACAAGGTCTTTACTATGATATATGGGTAAACCAGGAAACCATACAAAAGAAGAATTAACGAGATAATAATCGTCACCTACCCTACAAATGGAAGGATCAGGATGGTAACCTGAGAGAATAGGATTTTTAAATTGAGTGGGTGGAATTTGTGATATAGAAGTAAAATGAATGGTAAAAAATAAGACACTCATTACGATTGTTTTTAGTTTCATGGAGGTTGATAGTAATAATTTATTATTCAATTTCATTGAACTTAAAGATACGAACGATCAGTTTTTCTTTGTGAAATAAAAAGCACTAATACCGGTGCTAAATTAATTATCGCGTTTTCTAATTTATTGAAAATCAATACTCATTAATATTCAAGCATCTAGAGTGTGATAGCATATCTAATTGTAACGAAGGGGTGATTACCAATATTAATTTTAAGTGAAAAAAGTGTAAATGAGTTTTTTTATTTAGAATATAAAATTATATTCGTTTAAACAATATACGTATAAACGATAAAGTAAACCATGAAACTATTTTCATCATACTCATTAGGCAATACTAGTTTAAATAATAGAATTGTAATGGCTCCAATGACACGTTGTAGAGCTGAAAATAATATACCCAATAAGCTTATGGCAGAATATTATGCACAGAGAGCTTCAGCAGGTCTAATTATTACAGAAGGTACGGCACCTTCAAAAAACGGATTAGGTTATGCTAGAATTCCTGGTATTTATTCTGAAGCCCAAGTAGAGGGGTGGAAAAAAGTAACTCAAGCAGTTCACCAGCAGGGAGGAAAGATATTTATACAATTAATGCATACAGGAAGAGCATCTCATCCATTAAATATGGAAGCCGATACAAGAGTAGTTGCACCTTCACCCATTGTATTAAGTGGAGAAATGTATACGGATTCGGAAGGTAATCAGCCTTATCCTGTTCCTGAGCAAATGACAGAGCAAGATATTCAGGAAGCCATTCAGGAGTTTGTCAATGCAGCGAAAAATTCAATAGAAGCAGGAGCTGATGGTGTTGAACTTCATGCGGCCAATGGATATTTGATCAATCAATTTCTTAGTCCATTATCAAATCAAAGAACAGATAGTTATGGTGGAAGTGCTGAAAATAGAAATCGTTTTGCCATTGAAGTAGCACAAGCTGTGATCGATGCGATTGGTGCTGATAAAGTGGGAGTGAGAATATCACCTTATGGTGTATTTAATGATTTAGCTCCTTTTGAGGGCATAGACGAACAGTACCTTTCATTAGTAGATGCTTTCAACAATTTGGGTGTTGTTTATCTACATTTAGTGGATCATAGCGGAATGGGAGCCCCTGAGGTACCTGTTTCTATTAAAGAAAAATTAAAAGAGGCGTTCAATAATACATTTATTGCTAGTGGTGGTTTAGACAGAAAGAAAGCCATCGATATTTTAGAAGCGGACCAAGGAGACTTAGTAGCTTTCGGAAGGCCTTTTATATCCAATCCAGATCTCGTTCATCGATTAAAAGATGATCTTGAATTAACACCACCCGACTTTGATACTTTCTATACACCGGGAGAAAAGGGTTATACAGACTATGCCTTTAAAGTAGCAGAGTAATAAGATCTGGATTTGGGTTGCATGATATTTTATCAGTATTGACCAATGTATTTTACCCAAAAATTCCCCAACAGTTCAAACTTCCAAGGCTTTCAATAGATGATATTGAAGGCCTTTTTTATGTGTTTTATGAGAAAAATTTATGGAAATATAGGGGGGAAATAAGCGTATATTAATTTGAAGGTATAAACGCTTCATTTTCTTCCAACAACACTGCTATGGATTTCTTTTCTTGAAGTAATCAATGAATGAATTATTACCATGAGAGAAGAACAACTACAAAATGTAAATACCAACATTGTTTTGATATTCATGGTGCAAAAGTTATGAAATCACAATGATGAAACTAAACTGTAAAAATCTATTATTCTTTTTGGGTTGGGTATGGTCAATAGCAGGCTATTCTCAGAATCCTTTAATCACACATCGTTTTTCTGCAGATCCTACAGCTAGGGTCATGAATGATACACTATTTGTATTTCCCTCATCAGATACTACATGTACTCAGATCAAAGGGAACAATGGTTTTTGTATGCCAGATTACCATGTCTATTCTACAACGGATCTTACAACTTGGAAAGATCATGGAGAAATTCTTTCTCATAACACAGTGCCTTGGGTAGAAGAAAATAGTTATGGTATGTGGGCGCCAGATTGTATCGAAAAAGACGGTAAATATTATTTCTATTTTCCAGCAATGCCCAAAGATGGTAGTGCATTTAGAAGAATAGGGGTTGCCGTAGCAGACACTCCAACAGGACCGTATACACCAGAAAATTCATATATCGAGGGAATTGAAGGTATAGACCCCAATGTATTTATTGATGATGATGGTAGCATATTCTTATATTTCGGTGGTGGCGAGAACCTTTTCTATGTTGAATTGAATCAAGATATGAAAACGATCAAGACGAAGCCTCAGAAGGTAGAAGGCTTGCCATCAAAGTATAAAGAAGGGCCATTTGTTTTTAAGCGAAAGGATAAATACTATTTTACTTTTCCACATGCACCAGGGCCAGCAGAAGAGATTTCTTATGCAGTAGGTGATAGTCCAAGAGGACCTTTTGAATACAAAGGAAAAGTATTAGAACATTGGAAAGATGGCTGTTGGACCAACCACCATTCGTTTGTAGAATATAAAGGTGAGTGGTTATTATTCTACCATCATATGGATATTTCAGGAAATAAACACAGAAGATCAATGTGTGCTGATCGCATCTATTTTGATGAAGATGGAAATATACCTGAAATCAAAGCAACTCAGAGAGGTATTGCCGCACTAACAGCAAATAATGCTATCCAATTGGATAGATATAGTGTTCTTGAAAATGCGACTGTAACTAAAACAAATGCAGCTACACCCAATTGGATCGTCAAAAGAATTTCTGAAAAGACTCAACTTGAAATTAATGAGATCAACTTTGAAAATAACAAATGGGATCATTTAGCTCTTTTTGTAAGCTCTCAAGAAAAAGCAACTATTGAGGTATTAGCGAACAACAAAAAATTATCGGCTGTTGAAGTCCCTAAAATGAAGGAAGGAGAATGGAGGTTAGTGAAAGCACCATTATTATTTTCTCCAGAAGGGATGGTTGATCTCTCATTCCAATTTTCGGGTAATACAGAATTCTTAGCATTGGATTGGATGCAATGTCTTACTAGAAAACAAGTACTACTTTCTAAATCTTATGATATTGATCTATTTAATGCAGCCAACCAAAAGATCCTTTTTCAAGCTAATCAAGGGAATATTTATTCAGAAAAGGAATTTAGACAGCTAAAGCCACATATTCTATCTACCTCATTGGTACAAGGAGAAATGCATATCAATAGTGAAAATGCGGTACACTTGGATGGAGTTAAAAAGGGCGATGTTGTTAGTTTCTCATCAGATAAATCAAGAAAAATGTATGATGCATTTGTAGGGATAGAAGCGGCTAATTATTCAGATCAAGAAGGAGTAATGGTAGAGTCATGTAAGCTAGGCGGTAAAAACGTTGGTTACATTGAAAATGGGGATTACCTGATGTTCAATAATTTGTTATTCCCTCATTCTCCTAAAAAAGTAACCATCGGAATCGCATCACCAAATAAAGGAGGTATAGTCGAAATAAGAAAAGAAAAAGTTGACGGTGAGTTAGTTGCTTCATTTAATATCGATCAGACTGGGGGTTGGCAAAATTGGTCTTCTATTACTTCAGATATAACTGCTCACCTTGTTGAAGACGAGAAAATCTATGTTGTCTTTAAAGGCGACAAAGGCTTCCTAATGAATATCAAAGATGTAAGATTCGAGTAAAACCAATAAACAATATCATGATTAAAAAATATATTACTTCTGCATTGTTGAGTGTCTTATTAGGGGCATGTGCAACGAAAGAGACGGTCAAACAAACAGCAAAAATTAACTATGAAGCGAACTGGGAATCTTTAAGTCAATATGAAGTGCCAGAATGGTGGAAAAACACCAAGTTTGGTATCTATTTTCATTGGGGTCCTTACTCTGTACCTGCACATGAAACAGAGTGGTACTCACATTACATGTATAATCCTGGTAATGAAGTGAGAAAGTACCATGAAGAAACGTATGGTCCACTCAATGAATTTGGCTATAAGGACTTTATTCCCATGTTTACTGGAGAGCATTTTAATGCTGATGAGTGGGCAAAGCTATTTAAAGAGGCAGGGGCACAATTTGCTGGCCCTGTAGCTGAACATGCAGACGGTTTTGCCATGTGGGATAGTGACTTAACGCATTGGGATGCCAAAGAGATGGGACCAAAACGAGATATCGTTGGAGAGATGGCTGAGGCGGTTAAGAAACACGATATGAAGTTTATTGCGACATACCACAGACATTGGATGTATGCTTGGTTCCCTACATGGGATAAAACAACAGATGCTGCCGATAAAAAATACGAAGGGTTATATGGACCCTATACTCCAAAAGGGACATTTAATATGGCAAAGACAAAGAGTGACCCTTTACCTGATGATAAATTCAATGAAGAGTGGTTGGCAAGGTTGGATGAACTGATGGAAAAGTATCAACCGGATATCATCTGGTTTGATAACCGTATGGACATTATTGGAGAGAAATACAGACAACAGTTTCTTGCTAATTACTACAATAATGCTCAGAAATGGGGAAAAGAAGTGGTATGTACATATAAGTTTCATGATTTACAAGAGGGGACAGCTGTTTTGGATTTAGAACGTTCTCGAATGAAAGAGAAACAGCCTTTCGTATGGTTAACAGATGATTCTGTAGATTGGAAAGCTTGGTGCCATATTAACGATCCAAAGTACAAAACAACCAATAGACTCATTGATTTCTTAGTAGATGTCGTTTCAAAAAATGGAGCGGTATTATTGAATATACCACCAAAAGCCAATGGTGAAATTCCCCAAGAAGTCATCACTAGGTTAAAGGAAATGGGGAAATGGTTAAATACAAATGGTGAAGCAATTTACGATACCAGACCATGGAAAATCTTTGGAGAAGGTCCTCAAGAAATCAAAGAAGGACATTTAAGTGAGCATAAAAATAAGGAAGCAGTAGCTGAGGATATTCGTTTTACAACAAAAGGCGACTATTTGTATGCTATCGCTTTGGATTGGCCAAAAGATGGAATTCTAAAGGTAAAAAGCCTTGGACAGAATAGTGAGGTATTATCTCAGGAACTGCTTCAGGTAAGTATGCTAGGAAGTAATAAAGTGATAGAATGGGAACAGGAAAAAGAGTATTTGAAAGTTCAATTACCAGAAGATAGACCCTGTGAGCATGCTTTTGTGATTAAGTTGAAATTAAGTCCTCAAGATTTATAAACAGCGATCCGATTCATTAAAACAAAGAAAAGGCTACCAAAATATTTATTGGTAGCCTTTCTTTTTTTAGATAGTGTAAGCGAATTTAATTCTTTAGCATTTTATATAAAATATTTAAGTTGTTAGAAGTGATTTTTAAAAAGTAAATTCCTTTCTGAAGATCGGATATATTAATAGATTGAAGACCTTTTGCTAATGAAAGAGTCCTTACTTTTTGTCCATTGGAAGTAAAAAAGATCACATCAGAAGCATCCTTTAATTCTACATTTACAATATCATCAACAGGGTTTGGATAGAAAGGGATACTCTCTTCGATATTCAAAGCATATGTAGGGATGTCTGTTGAATTTGGAGTAACTGTTACAGTAACTTCATCGTATTCTGTAAGCCCTTCTCTTGTTCCTTCAAATTCAAAGACAAAGGCTGTTTCACTTTCTACTTCAGGAGCAGTAAATTGAATGGACAGCGCTTCAGAGTTTTCAATTAGTATAGAAGAAGAGGAAGACCATTTTGTTACAAACTCATCATTGTGAGAAGTAGAAGCGGTAAGTGTGACTAAGTCACCACTTTCAACAGTCTGATCGTCACCAGCATTTACCCAAGCTTCTGATGTTAAAGTCAACACAACGGGAATGGATAAATCTTGATCTGAGATGGTAAATGAGCTATTGTAAGTAGTATACCCTGAAAGTTCCACAGAAAAGTCAAATTCACCTGCTTCTAGTTCCGAAAAACTGATATTACCTTCTGAATTTGAAGTTTTTTTTTCCTCTCCAATCGTTATGATGGCACCTTCTAAGATTTGTTCGGATTCATCTTTAATAGTAAAGTTAGCAGCAAAAGTATCTCCTTTTTCTACTGCAATCACATCGTTTTTTTGATCTGTTGCGAGATTATATTGCCAACTTTTTCCTTCAGGGCGAATACTGGCCTTGATGATATATTTCTCTCCAATAGTGGGTGCATTCTGTAAAGGAATACGTAAAGTTTGAGTTCCACTGCCTGCATCAATGGTTTTAGTTGCTTGTCCTAACCATTGTTGTGAGGACCAAAATTCAGCAACTAAATCTCTTGTGGTTGTTGCTGTATATTTTAGATCTATACTTACCTGTTCAGCACTTCCAATAGTATTATTAGGAAGTAAAATCTCTACACTTTCCATCCCGATAGAGATATCTTTCTCATTAGAAAGCTCCAAAATCATTGAACTAATATGGCCACCCTCATCAGGGAAAGTGACAGAGATTTTATTGTTTGCTTTTAATAGATCAGAATCAAAAGGGATTTCGATCACACCAAAGAAGTCATCTCTATGTGCTTGGTCACTACCTTTCCAATTGCTAGGGACAGTGATCATTACATCATTTACTTTAATCGTAGGTTGTTTCGACTTATCATGCTTTCTACCTATTCCCATATGAAGGATAACTTGTTGTGTACCATCCGTATCAACGCCGTTAAAAGTAAAGGTGTTGGTTTGGTTCGATTGAATGGCTTTGATATGTTCTGGTGCATAATATTTTTGCTCTACCATTGCAGAAGTAAGCGTAGGTGCTTCTTCAAAATGATAGGCTAGAATACAAGTTTCTCCACCAATCAATTCTAATGAAGAAATGGATTCATTGAGCGTTGTAATACTCATCTCTTCTTGTTTATCATCATAGATACGAAGCGACTTTTTAGTGATAGACTTCAACGCATCTAAGTTTTCTACAAACTCAATATCAATAGTTTGACTGTTATCGTCTAAATTATTGAAGGCGATGTATAAGGTATTTTCTTCTTGGAAAGCATGAGTTTGAATATCAGGGTTGTCCGAGTTTATTTGCACTCTTTTTCCTTTAACATCTTTCCATAATTCATAAAAATGAATCCTTGGAGAATATCTCCATCCTTTTACCTCTGCCTCCCCAATGTTTGTTGGAATAAACAATGCAGCTCCATAAGGTTGGTAATTATTACCAGCATTAAGATGCCATTTAGATTTATCTGTGATAAATGGAATAGAAATATCAATCACATTTTCTCTATCCAATAAATTAAATAACATATGGTTGATTCCTTTTACAGATTGTACACTTTCCAAATCTGTATAGTCATCATCAAAGCCATGAGTAATTACTCCGTACTCAGTAATGGCATGTGGTTTTACTTTTCCCCATTTCAGGTAACTGTAAGTTTCAATAAGGTCTAATATGGCTTCAGAGTTACTACCAGAACGAATATTATTCTGACCCGTAATATTCACACCGTCATATAAATGTGTTGAAAAACCGTCCATATGTTCACCTGCAACATCCATAAACATTTTCATATTCTCTTCCCAATGGGCAAAGTCATGAATCTCCATAGATGGCCAAGCAGCAGAATAACCGACCACCTTCATTTTTCCAAGGGAAGGTGTTTCATGGATTTTTTTACCAATAGCAGCAAATAAATCAGCCATTCTGCGTTTTACTCTAATTTCATCTTCTGTAATCCACTTCCCTTCATAAAAATCATGAGCGTGTACAAAAGGCTCGTTCATTGGTTCATAGAATTGTGGGCGGTCATTTACACTCACTTCATCTACAAAATATTTTACAGCCCAATCAGCAGCTTTATCTACATCCATTTCATCCAGGAAGGCACTTTTAGGATGTTCTGTACCAACATATCTGAAGACATCTTTTTCTGCTGTGCTATTATCGTTTACAGTGGAGTTGGGGTAGGTGCCTACAGCAAATCCTTTTCTTTTAGACTCTGATAAAGGACCCCAAAAACCACGGCCTTGTCCCACATTGTATTCTTCATAAAATGCGTTCAGTTCTGCATCGTTTGCTTTTGCATGAAGATTGAAAAATTTGTTTCGGTTTAGTTCGGAAACACCTCCTATAAATCGTTGAGTTTTGTGATTGATCGTCACTTTTGTTTGTGCATTGCCTTGCCATGGACTGAGTGTGAAAACAAGTCCAAGGAGCGTCCAAACAAACGTACTACATGTTGTATTCCATTTCATTTCAAATTATTTAAATAGTTGATTAAGTGATTGTTTATTGATCAAAATTAATCACTTAAAGACCGAGCGATGGTTTGAAATTTTAGTAAATAACGAGGGGGAATTATTTTTAATAAATAAAAAAATACCGGAGAAAAACATCTCCGGTACTTCTTTCAAAAATAACATGAGTGAATAAATTTTATCACCTATGTTGTATTTATTTTACGATTAATTGAATACTCTTTATGAAGCTTTCAGATTGTACATGTAGAATGTATACTCCGCTAGCAGCATCACTTAAGTCCAGCTCATGGATACCTGTAGATAAAGATTTTCTCTCTACTACTTGCCCTGAAAGATTGATTACTGATACTTCAGCATCACTTAATAACTCAATATTTGTTCTTCCTGAATGAGTAGGATTCGGGTAGCATTTTACTAGGTCAGCAGCTAAATCTTCTGCAGAAGTAGGTGCTTGAATGTTCGCTGACAATACAGTTACTGTTACTTGATCTGTAACTACCATATCCGCTACTGTTGCCTTAAGTACAAATACATAATCATTGTCATACTCAAGTTCAGGTGCAGTGAATGTTGGTGTAGCACTATTAACATCAGAAAGTGTAATTCCTTCAGGAACGATCCACTCTAGTTGTACATCTAAAGGAGTAGAAGCCGTACCATCTAATGTCACTTCATCACCCGCATTAACCGTTTGGTCTTCCCCAGCATTGGCTACTGGTTGTTCTACAGATTTGATTGTAATCATTACTTCGTCTGTAGATGTCATGTCTCTGTAAGTGGCAGTTAATGTGAAAGTATATTCAGTATCTTCAGCCAATTCAGGTACATTGAAAGTAGGTTGTAATGCATTAGCATCACTTAAAGTAATTCCTTCTGGGGCAGTCCAAGTAATGTTAGCGTTTTGTGGTATTGTTGCCGTAGCATCCAATGTCACTGTGCTGTTAATGTAGGCTACTTGATCATCCCCAGCATTGGCTACCAATTCAGGATATACCAATACTTCCACTTCGTCAGTAGATTCTCCTTCAAGGTATTGTGCTCTAAGTGTAAATGTCAATGTAGTTTCTTCAGTAACATTTGGTGCTGTAAATGTCGGCATTGCTGAAGTGTTATCAGATAGAGTAATACCTTCCGGTGCTTCCCAAACAAATGTAGTTTCCTCAGGTGTTGTTGCAGAGGCATCTAAAGTTACTGTCGTACCTTGTTTTACTACTTGATCATCGCCAGCATTAGCATTGATTTCTGGAACTACAGTTACTTTCACTTTATCAGAATAAGAAAGCATTCCTTTTTTAGCTGTTACTGTAAATTCATATTCCATAGGAGCTACTAAACCAGATGCACTTGTAAATGTTGTTGACTTCATATCTGTTGAAGACAAAGTAACACCACTCGGAGCAGTCCAAGTATAAGTAAACTCATCAGAAGAGTTGTGAGTGGCCATTAGGTCAACTGAACTACCAGATTGGATAACGATATCATCACCAGCATCCAATTGGAAATCAATACCATATTCTACAACGCTGAAATCATCTAAATAGAATAATTCCTCTTCTGTTTTAGGTGTTTGGATATATAACCTTGTTGGTACAATATCTCCTTGTGATAATGATTTTGAGATATGGAAATTCTCATCGATTGTGATGATTTTTTCAAAAGAAACCCATTCACCAATAGTGGCATTGAAATCTCCCCAGCTTATACCTGGAGCAGTGATACCTAACTTCGTTGCGCCAGAATCTTTCCACTCATCACTTGGCATAAATCTAATGTTGTAGACTTCAACATTCATTGTTTCTACCAAGATTTTACCTGTGAACTTATATTGTTTTCCCACTTCTAGATTAAAGTAGCTATCTGAAGATGTTTCTACTAAGTCGATTTTTGCAGTGGCTGCAACTTCTAAGCTTGATGTTCCTTTCGATTGCTCTGAAACAATATCAGAAATAGAGAACATTTCACTTTCAATACCAGACCAACCTACTGATTTGCCCTCTTCAAATCCACCATTCACTAAAAGTTCTAAGCCACTAATCTTTTCATTAATTACGGTAATAACTACGTCATCTGCTTTTGATGAATTTACCCCATCATTTACAATTAAACTGAAAGTGAAAGAAGTTTCTCCTTCTACCATCGGGGCCGTAAATGTAGGCATTGCAGCAGTATTGTCCGATAACGTAATTCCTTCTGGAGCAGTCCATGCATACGATAAATCACCTTCTGTCTGACTTTGAGAACCAGAACCATCTAAAGTAATAGTCGCTCCAGTTCCTACAGTTTGATCATTCCCAGCATCTGCTACAGGAATTGAACTTGGGTTTACTGTAATCACTACTTCATCAGAAGCAGAAGATTCACCTAAGTTGACAGCCAAAGAGAATGTAAAAGTAGTACTTTCAGTCACGATAGGAGCAGTGAAAGTTGGCATAGCAACATTAACATCAGATAAAGTGATACCTTCTGGTGCTGTCCAAGTTAAGGTAACATCTTCAGGTGTAGTGTTTGATGCGTCTAAAGTGACAATATCTCCGGCATCTACTGTCTGATCATCGCCAGCATTGGCAGAAATTCCTGGAACAACAACAACATTTACCTCGTCAGAAGCTTCAAAACTTCCATCACTAGCTTTTAACTTTAATGTATAAGTAGTTTCTTCAGTGATATCACTAGCAACATCAAAAGAAGTAGCTAATGTATTTGTAGAAGTTAATGTAATTCCTTCAGGTGCTTCCCAAGTATATGTAAATGAATTTGATGAATTATGGCTACCCATTAGATCAACAGTGGCACCAGGAAGTGTTGTTTGATCTTCTCCAGCAGACAAAGTAAAATCAATGTCTGTTTCTTCTAACATCAAATCATCAAAATAAATAAGTTCGTCTGTTGCATCATTTGAACTTTGAAGATGTAATCTTGTGCTAACCACATCACCTTTTGATGAACCAGCCGCAAAAGCTTCGTCAAAAGTTAATATCTTTTCGAAAGAAACCCAGCTTCCTTTTTCTGGTTGTAAATCACCCCAGCCACTACCTGATTGTGTAATAGAGAACTTCGCATTATCAGCATCAAACCAATCATTTGATGGCATAAAACGTAAATTGAATACCGTAACCATCATTTTATCAACTCTGACTTTACCAGAGAATTTGTAAGCTTTTCCGATTTCAACATCTATGAAATCATCCATATGAGTTTGGACACCGTCTACTTTACTAGACGTTTCAAACTTAACACTTTTACTACCTTTCGACATTGGATCTACCACATCTGATTGAGCATAAGCACCCATGCCAGTCCAACCTTTCGTTAGTTCTTCTTCAAAACCTCCATTAACGATTAAGTTTAATCCATTAATGATTTTGCTTTTTGCAACGAAAGAAACAGTAGCAGGTTCAGAGTCTACTTCTCCGTCATTTACGACTAATGAAAATGTTAGTGTCGTTGTTTCTGTAACCACAGGAACTGTAAAAGTAGGAATAGCAGCATATGCATTAGACAAGGTAACTCCATCAGGGGCTGTCCATGTAAATGATAGTGCATCTTTGTTTTCATCATAAGAATCTGCACCGTATAATGTTACTACCTCACCAGATTCTACTGTTCTTCCTGACCCTACAACGGCTACAGGAGCTTTATTGATTTCTACTAGAGTAATCTCCTCGTTATAGTTTTCTGTTGATAGGGTAAATGTTCCCTTTTTCTCTTCAAATAACGTTTTTTGAATAGCGTATTCGTAATCACCAACAACAAGTTTTTCAACAGTCACTTTGCCTTCAGCATCCGTAGTGAATGATTTATCGAAAGTAAGGTCTGTCTTTTTTAAATTGAATGTAGCATCTGCTACAACTTCACCGTCCTCATCTTTTACTACAAAAGCAGCAGTATACGTTACCAGCGCATCTGAGACTAAAGTGATAGTTTTTTGTTCATCACCTGTACTGAATGATCCAGTATATTCGTTGTAGCCTTCAGCATTTACTGAATAGTCGTAAGTACCAGATTCTACTAGACCTTCAGGGTTACCGTTAGCGTCTGTTGTATAGTCTTTTAAATTGATAGTCACAGTAGCACCACTAATTGGATCTGTTCCATTAGAAGTAACAGTTAGAGGTATATCATAAAAAGCGTCCATTATAGAGAATGCCGCGTCTGGGAATCCGCTTAGAACAGGGTAAGAGTTGGTATTCATTTTCCAAGCACCACTTTCTGTAAAATCTAATGCTGAGAATTGACTTGCATCTGTCATTTCAAGAGGAGTAAGTACAGTTACCTTGTCAGAAGGATTTTCTTTACCCGTAGTAGAAATGGCATATAAGCCAGAAATCGCAATATCGTTTTTAATATTTGCATCTGCTGTGATACCAGGAACACCATTTAAAACAGTACCATAAGTGGTAGCATTAGTGATGGATGCACTTGCTTCTACAGCATTCATATTACCAACAATACCACCGTTATTACCCCATTTGGCATCCAGTTCTACTGCAGCAAAGCAATCTGTTAGCGTTACATTTACAACCATACCAATCAATCCGCCAATTGAGCCAGATCCTGATACTTTTCCACCTAAAATAAAACACTGATCAACTATCGTATTCCATTCTGCATGACCAATAAGTCCACCAACTCTTTCAATGTTAGGTACTTTTTGTTCGTTCGATAAATTAATAATACCTAAATGTTTTATTGAAGCACCTTGGCTATATCCGATAAATCCAACTCCTAACGAAGATTGGTCCGGATGTTTCGTAATCGTAAGGTTGCTGATGGTATTGAAGCCCCCATCAAATGAACCTTTAAACGTTTTTGAAACATCACTTCCAACTTTATATCCAATAGGATGGAAAGTTTCGCCATCCATATCAATATCCGTAGTTAATTTAAAGTGCATACCCCATAACTCAGAAGAATTATCTAATTCAATCAATTGAGCTTTCGATGAAATTAAATAAGGGTCTTCTACAGTACCGGCACCATCAAACGATTGAGCTTGGCCGGTGGTATGAAAACATAGGCTATACACTGCGAGCCATAACAGTGTATGTAGTTTGTAGATGTATTTCATTTTATACTAAGAATAGATTGTTTTAAAAAGTTTTTTCGTACTTCAAAGATGTAAAACTTACACTAAAAAATAGGGTGTAAAAAATCCGCCAATTGAGGGGGTGAATTTTTTATATTTTCGCCCTTAGTAATCCTTTCTAAGTAGGTATACCTAAAAATAAGCTTTTTTGGGGTATAAATAAATAACTATGTGATGAATACGATTTAGGACATAAAAAAAGGAGAAGATAAACACCTTCCCCTTTTCAATTCTTAAGCTATTTTATAGTTACATCAGTTCTAATTTTTTTGTTTCGTTATAGTCCAGTCCTCTAAGTTTTTGAAATTCAGCCAACAGTTGTTTTGTCAATTGTGGATTGTCTTTCGCAATATTTTTCATTTGTGAAGGGTCTTCTTTCAAGTTGTAAAGTTGAATTTCAGTGTCATTACCCAACTCAATATTTACCTGTTTATTTTTCTTCTTCCCTTTGTAAGGAGGTATCAATACTAAGTCTCCTTTTCTGTATGAAGTTCTTGTTGTCGCTTCAAGAATAAGGGAAGTTCTTCCTTTTTGATCAGCACTTAATAAAGCCCCTAAAACATTTTCTGAATCTGGAGTGGAAATTTCACTACCTGTAAGAGCAGCTAATGAATTCAATAAGTCCATTTGACACACTAAAGCATCCGATTTTCCAGGTGCGATGGTTCCTTTCCAATAAGTAATAAATGGAACATGGGCACCCGCATCATAAAGGGAATATTTTCCTCCTCTTAATCCACCTTTTGGATCATGATTACCAATTAATTCTACCGCTTGATCGTAGTAACCATCGTTTAATACTGGCCCATTATCAGATGAGAAAACGATTAGCGTATTTTCTTCAATACCCTCTTCTTTTAATGTTTTTAAAAGTTCGCCAATACACCAATCGGCTTCAAGAATCACATCACCTCTTGGACCCATTCCTGATTTTCCTACAAATCTTGGATGTGGCGTTCTAGGTACGTGAGGCTGCTGCATTGTGTAGGTTAAGAAGAATGGAGCTTCTTTATTTGACTGATCTTTGATATACGATTTCACTTTTAAAAGGAAATGATCTGCCATATCTACATCACTCCATAAAGCAGATTTACCACCTTTCATATAACCGATTCTAGGGATACCATTCACAATTGAGTTATTGTGCCCATGGTGCCATTTCATTTTCACCATTTCTGGGTGATCGATAGCTGTTGGTTCTCCTTCAAAATTTTTATGGTAATCGATCTGAATTGGATCATTTTTATCCAATCCAACTACATCACCATCTTCAATATAGACAGTAGGAACTCTATCTTGAGTTGCTGCCATGATGTAAGAATAATCGAAACCTACTTCGTTCGGGCCTGGTGAAATATGTTCGTTCCAATCTTTATCATGTGTACCTAAACCAAGGTGCCATTTACCAATAATGGCTGTTGAATAACCAGATGATTTCAACATTTTTGGTAACGTCATTTGTTTAGTACTGATGAGCATCGGAGCAGATCCAGGAAGTATTTGAGCATTTTTTCTCCAAGGATACTCTCCGGTAAATGCCGCATACCTAGAAGGTGTACAAGTGGCCGACGAGGCATACCCATTAGAAAAGTTAATTCCACCATTGGCTAAGGCATCCATGTTAGGCGTTTTAATCTCAGTAGCTCCATTGGCACTAATATCACCGTAGCCAAGATCATCCATATATACAAAAATGATATTTGGTTTCTTGTTGAGGGATTCACTTACCGTAGAGGTGTTTTTTTGGCACCCCCATGACAGTAATGCCATAGGGATGATCATCAAATTATATATGCTTCTCATCTTAAAGACTTTGTTGAAATGAAATAATAGTTTCTGCAGAGGCTAAACCTTCTGCTGTTGCTGTTAATTTTATTGGTGAAGAAGCATTTTTTGTTCCCTGGATTATTGCTAATGCCAAGCCATTAAATACTTCCATATGTTTTCCTTTGTGTGGAGTAACTGATGTGGCATCTCCATTGCCAACACCTGCAATTTTACCATCACCTGATACTTCGAACTGAATATCATTTGAAGCGGTGTAACAGAAGTTACCGTCTTTATCTACTACTTTAACAGTAACATAAGATAAATCTTTACCGTCTGAAGCAATTAAATTACGGTCTGCTTCAAGCACAATATGATGTGGTTTTCCTGCAGTCTTAATGACTTTTCTAGCCACCTCTTTTTTATCAGTATAGGCTACCACTTCGATTTTACCTGGCGTAAATGGAACGTCCCAACTTAATCTATATTTAGACATCATAGGTCCTTTCTTCTTCCAATCTCTATGCGTCATTTTGATAGGAGTAAGGTCTACGCCTTTCACTTTTTTACCGAAAGATTTTCCGTTAACGAAAAGCTCAACTTCCTCAGCATTGGTAAAAGCATGTATTGGTATAATTTCGCCTTCTTTACCGTCCCAGTTCCAATGCGGTAAAACATGTACCATTGGTGTTTTAGTCCACTGACTTTGGTACAAGAAATACCTGTCTTTAGGGAATCCACATAAATCGGCTGCACCAAAATAAGACGAATGGGAAGGCCAATCTCCGTTCCAATATCCATTGGTCCAGTTGTCTTTTCCTCCAAAAGGTGTTGGTTCTCCTAGATAATCGAAACCGGTCCACATAAACTCACCCAAAATTCGGGGGCTTTTTTCTAACATATCAAATTCCAAATCAGGAGGATAAGCCCAAGGTGGTCCTACTAAATCATAACTTGTAACTTGTTTAGATCCTTCGGCAACTTTAGGCTCGACGGGTAAGTCATAGTATCCTCTTGAACTGGTACATGAAGAAGTCTCTGAACCATAAACTATCCATTCAGGATATTCTTCAAGAATTTTTTCATAACGCATAGGGAAGTAGTTAAACCCTACAACATCAATCTCATGTGCTAACTTGTTGACAATCGCTAATGGATGGTAGTTAAAACCTGCAGTGACAGGTCTTGAAGTATCTTCAGATTTTGTAATTCTAGCTAAACGTCTGGCTTCTTTCCAACCGTCTTTTTTTGTTTGTTCTAGAATCTCATTTCCAATACTCCACATAATGATAGAAGGGTGATTTCGGTCTCTGCGGATCATTGCTCTAAGATCAATTTCACTCCACTTATCCCAATCTTTGTTGTAACCGTTTTCTACCTTTCCGATTTTCCAATTATCAAAGGCTTCATCAATCACAACCAATCCCATTTTATCACAAAGTTCTAATAATACTTTTGATGGAGGGTTATGGCTAGTTCTTATGGCATTTACTCCCATGTCTTTCATGATTTGTAATTGCCTTTCTTTGGCTCTTCTATTTACAGCAGCTCCTAAAGGACCTTGATCATGATGAAGACATACCCCTTTAAGTTGGATTCTTTCACCATTGAGTAAAAAACCTTCCTTTGCTAAAAATTCAATTTCTCTTACCCCAAATGAAGACACATATTTGTCTAAAACCTCATCTCCTTGTTTGATATATGTGACTGCTGAGTAAAGGTGAGGGTTTTCCATCGACCAAATTTCTGGTTGCTCAATAGTTAATGTTTGAGAAACTGTTTTTTGAGCATTTTTATCCAGTTTATAGGATTTTGTGATATTACCCACTTTCTCACCTTTTTGATTCTGAACGATGGTTTCAATATCAATAGATGATTGTTTTTCTAATGAATTGACAACATCAATATCAATCACTAGTTCTGCTTTCTCTTCTGAAATAACAGGCGTTTTGATGAATGTACCATCAAAAGCAATATGGATAGGGTGTTTAAATTCTACCCACACATCTCTGTAAATACCCGCACCAGGGTACCATCTAGCACTAAGATCTTCAGGGGCACATTTTACTGCTACTGTATTTATTTCACCAAAGTTTAAATATTGGGTCATGTCTAATTCAAAGCCGATATAGCCATAAGGACGTTCTCCAATTTTTTTACCATTAATAAATACCTCGGCATTATTCATTACTCCTTCAAAATGGATAAAAGCTTTTTTGCCTTCCATCTTTGAAGGAACATTAAATTCCTTTCTATACCAAGCTTCACCATGCACAGGTAGACCACCTGTACGGGAGTTATAGGCAATATCAAAAGGTTCTTCGATGGCCCAATCATGTGGGAGATCTAGTGATTTCCAAGACGCATCATTGAAGTCTTTTTTCATTGCATCAGCTTTCTTACCTCTAGAGAATTTCCATTGATCATTAAAGCTGATTTCCTCTAAACTCTCATAATCCTGTTGGGGAATTTGCTGAGAGCAAGACATTAGTCCGCATAGAAGACCAATGCCTAATACCTTTATATTTTTCATTTTATTTTCTGTTGAAATGATGTATCGAATAGTTAATCATGGATTAGCTTTGAAGGATTTTTTTGAAATTCAAAACTAGATTCCACCGTAAAACGTTCCACTAATGGTTGCCCTTCGCCTCTCGCATTTTTAATTTCATTCTCCCATACCTTTCTTAATGATTGAAGCTTTTCTTTGTAGAAGCTATCCTCTGCAAGGTTATGTAACTCATTGGGGTCAGTGCTTAGATGATAAAGTTCTTCATACACAGGAATTTCACCGTTTAATGGCCCTTCGACAAAACTTCTGTAAATAGGTATCTCTTTGTCTGTCATAGAATAAAGCACACTGTTGACATTAATGTCCATTGCTTTTGCGTATTGAATCCTTTTGCTAGCAGAAAAGTTTTCGTTTTTGTAATAACGAATATATTTCCACTCTTTGTCTTGAACGGCCTCACATCTTGGGTTACCAAATTGAGTAGACCATAAATTTTCGGTAAATAAATAAGGTCTTACTTCTGCCTCTTTATTGACTAAAAGCGGTGATAAATCTTTACCTTGATATACTTCTGGGATGTTAATTCCCGCCTTTGCTAAAAGAGTAGGGGCGATATCTATACTTTGTACCAAAGCATCAGTGTGTGGAACTCTTTTCTTTTTTGGAATTGTTGGATCGTATATAATAGTTGAAACTCTAGTACAATACTCATACAATAAAGCTTTTCCTCCCAATCCATATTGTCCCATTAATAAACCATGATCAGATGAGAAAACGATAATGGTATTTTTATCTAACTTCAGTTCTTTTAATTTTTCTTGAAGGTGACCAACTAAACGATCAATACCCTTCATTGCTTGGTACTGTCGAATCAATCGCTCCTTTGTCATTTCAGGAGTATCTACATGATCATAAATATTTTGTCGGTCTTCTACTCTTAGTAAATCAGAAGGTAGCTTAGGAGTTTTGATGTCCTTTTTTGCTATATAGTTCTCTGGTAACGGAATCTCCTGATCTCGTAAAAAACTTTTATATAATTCATCATCACTCTCTCTTTGTTGCATGCTAGACGTACTTGCTCCATGTGGTAAGTTGAAGCAAAGATTGATCAAGAAAGGTTGATCTGTTGGTCTTCCTTCCATGACCTTAAAGGCTTGCTCAATTCTGAAATCATTATTGTCTAATACATCAAAGGCCGCTTCTTCTACAATTTCAATTTGAGTATCTTTTTTAGCCCCTCTAAAGATCTTATGACGATCCTTTGGATAGAAACCTAAATGACGATGTCCACCATAGAAGTAGTCAAAGGAGTTTTCCATCACCATAGACTTGTAGCCATTTTTTCCAAGAGGAGTATGGTTTTTTCCTATATAAGCGGTGAAATAACCGGCATCTCTCATGACCATCGGGTAGGAGTTTTGCCATGCCTCTTCAGATAAAGCGGTGGCAGAATTAAAGTTTACACCATGTTTTCTTTCGAACTGAGACATCAACATCGATACTCTACTAGGCATACAAATAGGGCTTGTAATATGTGCATTAGTAAATAATGTCCCTTCATTCGCCAGTCTATCAATATTTGGAGTGGTAATCACTTTATTTCCCGTAACGCTCAAGTAATCATAAGGTTGATCGTCAGTAAGAATAAAAATAATATTTGGACGTTGATCTGTTGTTTTATTTTGAGCTACCATACTATTGATGAAAGCAAATAATAAAACATTGATAAGTATATATTTCAGCATAGTTTAAGTCATTTATAGTTTCTCCACATACACATAGTATGCACCCACTTCATTTTTATTCTTCTCGACTAAAGTGGCACTTAATGTGGTTTCCCCTTCCGGTATATTGACTTCAAAAGTGATACTTTTAGAATTTTCTGAAGAAATGTTTTCTTCCCAAACTTGATCACCAACTCTTAAATGTCCTTTCGTTATTTGGAACACTTTTCCTGCGGGTAGTACATAATTTTTGAATTCACTATGATATACTTCTGCAGAGGCATTGATAGGTAAGTTGGCCTCTTTAGGATAGCGTTGGATTGAGATTTTGTATTTTCCTGTTTGAGTGAAATTAACTCTCCATTCTCCATTTCCATTTCCACCTTTTCGGATTAATTTCTGATTCCAAGGGATCATACGTTCCTCAGCTACATGCCAATCATGGGCAGTTAATGTAGATGGATTTTCATATTCTGTACCCAGTTTGATATAAGGGAATTGATCGAAACATTTGTATTGTTTTTTCCAGTTCTTCTCGTAGCCTTTTCTTAGTTCCTGAGCGATTTCTGGAAATACTTTAATTACATTTTTAGCCTGCCCAGGATCAGAAGATACATTATACAGTTCTTCATTGTTGACTAACCTCCAGTTGCCTTTCATGGTGTAAGAATTTCTCCATTTTTCTGGGAATTCAATACGTTGAGAGTCTCCAACTAGTATTCTTTCAATATCCTTATTGTTAGATAATACCTCTGTTAAATCTGTACCATCAAACTTTACTTTATTAGGTAATGTTAGTCCACACATTTTTACTAAAGTGGGTAATAAGTCGATATGTGCAGTTAGAGTATTGACATCTTTAATTTTTGATAGTTGACCATCTTTCCAGTAGAAGAAGCAAGGAACTCGATGCCCACCTTCATAGGCACTACCTTTTGTTCCTCTCATACCGGCATTGTATCCACTCGCCAGTAAACCATCTTTAAACTTGGCACCATAAGCGGTACCGTTATCGGTCATAAAAATTAAGATAGTATTATCAGCAATACCCCATTCTGTGAGTTTATCTCTTAAGACACCGAGATTATCATCGATGTTAGAAATCATCCCATAAAATTCAGCTCTACCTTTTGGAACACCTTGTTCTAAATAGGGTTTGGAGTATTGTGTAGGCACATTTAAAGGTCCATGAGGAGCGTTGGTAGAAATGTAGCAAAAGAACGGCTGATCTTTATTTGTTTCAATAAAAGATAAGGCATTGCGAAACCACACATCAGTACAATAACCTTTTACTTTTTCTTCTTCTCCATTTCTTAAGTAGACATCATCCTGATAATCATTGTTCCAATAATCAGGAGTTTGACCTACACCACCGCCTCCATGAGTAAGTACCTCTTGAAAACCTCTAAACCTTGGTGAAAACGGATAGTTATCTCCTAGGTGCCATTTACCAAACATGGCTGTTTTATAGTTATTATGGCTGAAAATATCTGCCATCGTTACTTCATTTTCATACAATAAAGATCTTCCCATTACAGTATGCCAAACACCAACACTATTAGCATACTTCCCTGTCATAATAGCCGCTCGGGTAGGGGCACATGTAGGACTAACATGGAAATTAGTTAAGTGAACACTTTCACCATATAGATGATCAATGTTAGGTGTATGAATTTCTTTATTTCCATGTGCACCTAAATCTCCGTACCCTTGATCATCAGTGACAATAAGTATCACATTTGGCTGTTGTGCATAATTAAATGCGGTAACGTATAAAGTTGAAAAAAGGAAGATGATAAAATATCTCATGTTGTAGTCCTTCTATAGGATTTTGACTGTTGTAGTTTTTAAGTTGGCGCCTAGTTCATTGCTTCTTTTCATTGGTGAAGCATTACCTATCGTAATATTTAACTTCCCTTTTGGATCTACAGCTTTCCCTTGATCATCAAAAATTTGTCGCTCTTCTTGTGAGATATGGAATGACACTTCTTTAGATTCTCCCGGAGCTAATTTTATTCTCTGGAACCCTTTCAGTGAATGGTTTGGAGCATCAAATTTTACTTTGTATTCCGATAAATATAATTGTACTACATCCTCTGCTGTATGTTGACCTGTGTTTGTGATTTTTACAGTTACTTTCAAGTCTTCTTTTGCTTTTATTGAAGATTTTGATAGTATGATATCATCGTAAGAGAAAGAGGTATAAGAAAGACCGTAACCAAATGGATACATAGGATCTACATCCATATATCTGTAAGTTCTTCCTGCCATAGTGTAATCATCATATGCTGGAAGTTGGTCAACAGACTTAGGGAAAGTGATTGGTAATTTTCCTGAAGGTGAGGCATTACCAAAGATCAAGTCACCTATGGCATCTCCGCCTTCTTGTCCAGGGTACCAAGCAAATAAAATGGCATCGGCTACCTCTGCTACCTCTGTTAAATTGATAGGGCTACCTCCTGTGATAATAACAATCAAAGGATTCTTAGACTTCGATTTAATTTTCTTTAGGTAAGCAATTTGATTTTCTGGTAGCTTCATGTTGTTTCTATCTCCCTTTGAGGATGAAGCAATAGCTTCTCCTTCTTCTCCTTCAATCAGCCCAGAAATACCCATTACAGCAATACAAGCATCAGCACTAGCTGCTTCACCCGTCGACCAATCGATAGGGTTATTATTTGGACGGTCTAGTAAAATACCTTGTTTGTAATTGATACTTGTACCAAGGCTTACTTTGCTGACGATACCTTCTAAGATGTTTGTCATATGTCCACTCACACCGAAGTAATTACCTAATAATACTTCACTATTATTGGCATTAGGACCAACAACATATAATGTTTTAATGTCTTTCTTAAGTGGTAGTGCATGATTGTCATTTTTTAATAACACTACAGACTTTAAAGCAGCATTATAGGCTAGATTTCTATGAGTCTCACATTCTACAGTATCCGGAGAAACTTTATTGTAAGGGTTCAGCTCTGCTGGATCGAATAGGCCTAGTTTGAATCGAGTAGCAAGAAGATTACGCATTCTATCATCTACTTCTTTTTCCGTAATTAAACCTTGGTTTACTGCAGCCACAATATTTTGTTTATATACTTTACCACAGTTTAGATCAGTTCCAGCTTTGATAGCTGCTGCTGTGGCTTCAACACCCGATGGATAAACTTTATGATGAGCATAAAAATCTTCAATAGCTCCGCAATCAGAAACTACATGTCCATCAAAACCCCATTCTTTTCTTAAAATATCATCTAATAATAATTCACTACCACATGCAGGGTCTCCAAAAACTCTATTATATGCACCCATTACT
This sequence comes from Flammeovirga agarivorans, assembly GCF_012641475.1. NCBI lineage: Bacteria > Pseudomonadati > Bacteroidota > Cytophagia > Cytophagales > Flammeovirgaceae > Flammeovirga > Flammeovirga agarivorans. Next base: position 163,564 of record NZ_JABAIL010000006.1, read on the forward strand.
GCTTCTACATCACCTTCTTTTACCAAAGTTTTGAAAGCAGGTAGATATGTTTCTCTAAAATCTCTTTGATTTGGTACGGCATCAAAAACATGGCGATCTTCTTCAGGGCCTGAATGTACAGCATAATGTTTTGCACAAGCTGCCGCTTGCAAGTACTTCTCATGGTCACCTTGTAAACCTTGTACAAAGTTTAACCCCATTTGTCCAGATAGGTAAGGATCTTCACCATAAGTCTCCTGACCACGACCCCATCTTGGATCTCTAAATATATTGACATTTGGTGACCAGAACGTTAACCCAGCATACTTACTTCTATTGTCCATTTCCATTGCCACCAAAAACTTTGCTCTAGCTTCTGCACCGATAGCAGTGGCGATATCATGAATAAGTTCCTTATCGAAAGTCGCAGCCATACCAATCGCCTGAGGGAATACGGTTGCTCTACCATTTCTGGCAACACCATGTAAACTCTCATTCCACCAACAATATTTTGGTACTTCCAGTCTAGGAATAGCTTCACTTACATCGATTAATTGAGAGGCTTTTTCTTCTAAAGTCATTGCTTTTAGGAGTGCATCAATACGATCATCTGTGTCGCGATAAGGATCCAACCAGATAAATTCTTCTTGTGCTTGTGCTCTAAAATTTAGAGTGAACAAACATAAGGTCATTAGAGTAAGTAATAGAGTTTTCATTTCGATACCTAAAAATATTTGTTGTTGTTTAACTACTATTTCAAAGGTATTATATTAACTATAAACGAATGGGTGTAATTTTTACATAAATAAAGGGGGTAGATTTTAAGGCGATTTTTACCTGTTGATAAACAGTGAATTACACCAAACAAAAAATCCCTTATAAACCAAGGGTCTATAAGGGAAAATGAATTATTAAAATGATTACTATTTACAACGTTTGTTTTGTGATTTGTGTTTTATTCTTCTTGGTAATCTCAAAACCATTTAATACCACAGGAATATCCTGTGCATAGTTTTTAATGATTACCTTAATTTCTGATTTACCATCTGAAGTGATAGAATAATTTGCTTTGGCTGGGAAAAGGTTTCTTAATTTTGTGCCACTTGTTGGTTCTATCGCAGGAACTGCAATTCGTTTTCCTAATGCGTCTTCAACATTAATTTGATACGTATTGAGTTTCTTTTCAAGAATAGCATTTCCTTTTACTTTTGCTAAAACCTTTATTGAGTGATGATATGTTTTAAGATCATAAGTACCTTTTGGTAAGTTCTTGAAAGTGATGCTAAGTTCATCTTTGCCATCTACAATAACACCATCCATAGCTAGGTAAGGTTGGTTACCAAGTAAACCGAAAGCGGTTGTCCATTGATTTTCTTGTTTTGATGATACAGTAACTTCTGCGTTATCATAATCTTTTAGTGTAAATGTAGAAGAGTTAGTTCCATCCCAACGGTACCAGTCAAATTGTAGTAATTGATCATCACCACCCATATCTACTTTTACGATAGGGAAGTCATAAACCTCAGCGATATTCTGCTGACGGATATCTCTATTGTAAGGAAGCGTTTTTCCTTCAATAGTAGAAGATTTTAATCCTTTTGCTTTAGCTGTAATTTTAAAGTTTCCTGCCGTAAGCGTTGACTTTAATACAATAGAGGCAGTACCCCAATATGCTTTATTTGGGTTGGCACCAATTTCAGCATCCCCAACTAAAATTCCTTCACCCTCAATTTTAAATGAAACCAACGATTGATCACCGATGACATGGTTACCGTCTTTATCTAAGATATAGGCTCTCACCATTCTCATATCTGAACCACTGGCTACCATCGTTTTATTTTGTTCTTCAATTTCTAATTTTAGCTGATAAGCTTTACCATATTTGTTTAGGGTATAATCGGCTACTTCTACACCTCTAATTAGTCCTTTTGCTTTTAAATCACCTTTCTCGCTATTTAAAGTAAATGTATAAGAAGGAGAGTTACAGAAGCTTCTGTTTGGATCACTGTCGGGTTTTTGTTTTGCGACTAACTGACCATTATTATATAGCTCTACTTCATCGCAGTTACTGAATACAACAATTTTTGTATCCGTTGATGCTCTCTCATCTGCAATATACACCATTGGTGTTTTCGTTAATTCAGACTTATACCAATAGTTTACAGGGTTAGGAACTCTGTAAATAGAGAAAGGTCTTCTTGGTTGCATTCCCCAATCTTTTTGGAAAGAGAAATAATCATGAGCTGTCCATAAAGCAACACCAAATCGATTGGCAGAAGCTCTCGATTTAGATACCTCAAACTGATTCGTTAATGCATCCTTTGATGAGCCATGCTCACATAAGAATGAGAAATCATCTTCTGTAACAGGAGTATTTTGGTAATCCATAGGAGTATAGATATCACAAATTCCAGAATGAACAGGGCCTGTCCATGGAGCACCATTGGATCCAGTCATACGCGTAGGATCTTCTTCCTTACATGCATAGTGTAACCTTTCTACTGGACCTCTATGGTTTAATCCGCCACTCCACATTAATATCGAAGGGTGGTTTCTATGGTTACGAATCATAATTCTTGTAGCTTCTTCGAGATTGTCGAACCATTCTCCTTCAACAAAGTGAATCCAAGATGGAGCTTCTTCGATCAGTAAGATTCCTAATTCATCACAAGCTTCAACAAAAGAATTATCATGAGGGTAATGTGCTAAACGGACAACATTATACCCTGCCTCTTTAAATTGTTCAGCATCTTTTCTGTGTAAACTGTTGGCTACTGCATCTCCAACAAAAGGGTATTGCTGATGTTTGTTGACACCAATCAATTCAATATTTTCACCATTTAATAAGAAACCTTCGCCATCTATAAAATCAAACTTTCTGATGCCAAGTGGGTTTTCCACCATATCCATTACTTGATCATTTTGATAAACGATGGTTTGTACTCTATATAAATAAGGGTCGTCAATAGACCAGCTGTGTAAATTTTCAGTAATACCGGCGGTCTGATTAAATGTATACTCAGTGTTAGGGCCAACTTCTTTTTCTGAAGTCATCTTAGCAATTACATACCCATCCTGGTCAATAATTCTTTGAACAACCGTTGTAGATACCGCTGATTTTTGTTCATTTCTAACTGTAGAGCGAATACTTACTGTAGCGTTGTTTTTAGCTACTGATGGCGTTGTGATGTATACACCTGCATACTTATCTTCCCAATCGAAAGTAAGATGCAAAGGGTTTTTTACTACTAGATATACATCACGATATAAACCACTATAAAGAATGTAATCTCTTCTATCTCCATCAGGAGGAATATTTGGATTTAAGCGGTTATCTACACTTAAAACGATAGTATTTGCTTTGCCGTCTTTATGGAAAAAATCAGTCACATCGAAATGAAAAGGAGTGAAGCCACTTACCATATCTTCTCCTACATATTTACCATTCACCCAAAGTTTTGTATGTTGATGTGCACCTTCAAATTCAAGGTATACTTTTTGGCTAGCATTCGCTTGTACTTTTAGTTCTTTTCTGTACCACCCAATATAGCGATGGAAAGTGCGTTGGTAAGAAGTATCTGTAGAATTATCGAGCTCATTGGAAGATAATTTCATACTGTGTGGTACATTTACTACTTCCCATTTTGAGTCATCAAAAGTAGTAGACGTTACCTCTTGTTCATTTAATTCACCTCTATAGAAGGTCCATTGTTCGTTAATATCTAACTTAACTCTTGCTTTTTGTAGTTGTGTAGTTGTTTGTGCAATAAGCCCGTTAGTTAAAAGGATGCTAACGAAAATTAGCATCCCTTTAATTGATTTTATTAGTTTCATTTTTGATTTAACCGTTTATTTATTGGATCATTATCTTTTTTGTGTAACTTCCTTGCTCACCATATATTTTCACTAAGTAGATACCTTGTTGGTAATGTCCTTTTATTGAGAGATTTACTTGTTTTAAAGGTTGTGAGAACTCAAAAGTATCCAATACCTGACCATGCATATTGATCACTTCTACTTGATAAATTTTGCTCTCTCCTCTGATACCTAAGCTTTGGTTTTGTCTTAATGGATTAGGGAATACTGTGATTAATTCTTCATCAGCCAATCCATTCTCGACAGATAAAACTGGGTTGAAGTCGAACTCAGTATATACTTCCTCAGCAAAACTATTTAGGCTATTACTATTTACTTGAACTACTCTAGCGACCAACTCAACATTGGAATAGTTTAAAGGTTCTGCATAGACATCCAATGGGATATCTGCATTACCAGTACCCGCTTCTACAGTTACTCTTGATTGTCCTAATAAGAAGGCATCTCCCCATAATTCTAATACAATATCTCTGGCATTTGCTGCCGTATATTCTACTTCAAAAGTATTTGTTTCACCCATCTTAATTTCAGAGTTACTAGAAGTAAAAGTGATGGCATCTGATAAAGTTTGAGCATTAGAAAACTCTAAATAATCGACTTTAACATCACCATTGGCCGATAAATGTAATGGGTAACTTCCTTTTGGTAGTTCCACTTGGATTTCCTTCTCCATATTATCACTGTTGGTGATAGTGATAGGCTCTCCTAAGTTTTCATTATCAACAGCAAGAGTGATCTTAGATTCTTCAGTATTCGAAGATGTATTCAATTTTAATGTATATGAAGCAGATTCAGGTACATCGATACTATATGATGTCCATTCTCCATCTTGTAAATTGATTTCAAAAGCATCATCATTCTTATCAATATTCACCCCTTCATTTAGACGATAAAAACCAAGAGTATTTTCATTTTTCGCGGTATTGTATGCGATGCCTTGCCCACCGAAATCAAAGTCTTCTGCTTCTACTTTTTGAGGAAGTGAAAAGGCTTGTCCATTAAATGGCAAACGTCCTTTTACATCATAAATATTATTGACGAAAAGTACTACTGAACTTACAGTACCTCCATCATCAGGGAAACTGATTTCAACAGTATTGCTCGCTTTTAGCAATTGGTGAGGTACAGGCACTTCAATAACTCCAAAGAAATCATCTCTGTTGGCTTGGTCGTACCCTTTCCAATTAGATAATACATTTACCTCTGTACCGTTAAGTTTAATTTTTGGCTTTTTTGTAAGGTTATGAATTCTACCGATGGCCATTCTTAAACGAGCTTCACCATTTGGAGCATTAACTTCAACATCATTGAAATCGAAAGTTAGTTTCTCTCCATTTTCAATAGGTTGCATGTACGTTTTCGAGTAGTATTCTTTACGTACTGCCTTTTTGTTGAACGTAACCGCTTTGTCTAAGTCGTAAGTAAGCACAACTGTTTCATGTGGTTCTAAAGTCACTGATTCAGGTACTTTGTCTATATCCACATCCTCATAAATAGCTTTCTCGTTTTGGTAGATTTTTAAACTTCTCTTGTTGATGTTTTCGATATCACCCACAGAAGATAAAAACTGTAACGCTACATCTTGATTATCAGTAGCAATATTATTTAAACAGATATAGGCTTTGTCTTCATGCACAAATGCTTGTACAAAAACATCTGGATTGCTAGATGAACAACGTACCCTTTTACCTTGAACATTTTTCCAAAGGTCATAGAACATCACTTTTTCTGTAAATGAATATTCTTTAATCACACCATTCTCTACAGAACTTTTTACAGGTCTCCAAAGGTTCGCACCGTAAGGCTCGTAATCATTGGCCTCATAATACCATGGAGATTTACCTGTAATAAATGGAATTGAGATCATTAAACGGTCCTCTCTATCCATCAAACCAAATATGATGTGATTGATTGAACGAACAGTCTGAATACTTTCTACATCAGTATAAGTATTACCATAACCTTCAGAAATACCACCATATTCAGTAATAGCATGTGGTTTAATCATGCCCCACTTGATATAACTATATGTTTCGATAAGGTCCAAAATGGCATCAGCATTACTACCTGATCTTTCTGTGTCTTGTCCTGTTACGTTGATACCGTCATAAAGGTGAGTAGAGAACCCATCCATATAATCTCCGGCAACATCCATGAACATCTTCATTCTAGATTCCCAATGTCCAAAGTCCCAAAGTTCCATAGACGGCCAAGCAGAAGAGTAACCGACAACAAAAGTATTTAAACCTTCTTCATCAAATGCCTTACCGATTTCTTTAAAATATTCGGCTGTTTTTCTTCTTACTTCACTCTCTTTATAAGAGTCGCCCATAAATTCTTTTGCATGTACAAAAGGTTCATTTACTGGCTCGTAATACAACGGTCTTAACTCGTCTTCATAATTGTATTTAAAATACTTCGCGGCAAATTTTCCAGCCTCTTCAGTATCTAAATCCATATGAATCATAGAACTTGGGTGATCGGTAACCACAAGTTGTCTTGTAATATGTTTATAGAAAGGCTGTTCTTTTGTACTGATAATATTCTTCTGTCCATCCGACATGATCTTATCCTCAGTAGGGAATACTTGGTTAGAGGAGATATAGTCATTATATCTACCAAAGGCTCCCCAAAAAGAACGCCCCATTTTTACATCCCATTCTTGTAGATCTTCCATGTCTTGGTCAGAGTAATCTTTACCTGCCGACATGTGTATATTAAAAAATTTTGATCGGTCTAATTCTGACACCTCATCAAGATACCTTTGAGTTTGAAAGTCAATAGATACTGCAGTTTGTGCTGTTGTTTCTTGCGCGTATACCAATACTGAAACACAAGCCAAAACCTTACTTAAAGAGTGATAGATTTTTTTCATACTGACTGCTTATTAGTAATAATTCGTTTAGTTCAAATATAGTCTATTGATCTAAGGCGATGTGGGTATAATATTATTGAAAATAGGGGGGTAATTATTTAAAAAATTGCCCTTATACCTATTTAATTGCCTATTTTTTCTATACCTATATAAAAGTATAAAACAGGACACTCAATAAAGAATGCCCTGTGTTTTCTTCTTTTAGAAGAACATGGTTCAAAGTTTTGTACTCACTGATTACTCGGTCGGTCCTACCTCATATTCATAGAATCTCATATTATCGATTTCAATTTTACTTTGACCACCAGCTCCACTAAATAATTGGAAGTGTATTTTTGTTGCCTCCCAATCTGCAGGAGGATTTTTATCAGTTAACATTGTGATTTTTTGCCATGTACCGTTGTTTTCAGTTTTTAACTGATTTGTACAGCAGCTACCAAACCATTGTTTGTAACCATCATTCCATCCATCAGATGGCATAAATCTTACCGTCATTTCAAAATTCGATGGATTCTCATCTACTTTGATCCAGAATTCGAATGCGTATACTTTGTCCTTTTCAACAGGGAAGAAGCCGTCGACCATTGCGAATGACATTCTTGTACTTTCTCCCATTGTAATACCCAATGAATGTTCGCCACTAGCAGCAGATCCTGTTAAAATGGCTGCACTGCCTGTACCTCCTGCACCTGCATTTTCAACAAATGGAGCACCAAATGGAGATAATTCACCAGATTCAAAGTCATTGTTTGTCGTAAATACCTCAACAGCAAAGATATCGATAGCTAAATCTGTGAATGTTTCAACATCCACAAAGTCAGACGATCTTAATGCACCATTGTCTGCATTGTATGAAACGGTTGCTGTCTGAGAATTTAAAATATCTTCTTCAACTGTAATTTCTAAGATACTTGCATCATCACTATTCAACGCTAAACCTTGAATAGTAGCTGGAGTAGTTTCATCAATCATTACAGTAAAGTTCCCAATTTCGTTACTGAAAACATCTAAGTCTCTACTGAACTGTAGTTGAATTACACCCATATCAGTTTCACTTACTTCTGTCACAACAATTGGAAGAGTTGAAGGAATTACTTCAATAAAATCAGTAAGAAGTAATGTATCTGGGCGGCCGTAAGGCTTCACTCTAGAAGAAACTAATTGTACATCAAATACACCCAATTTCTTATAAAGAAGGTCAATAGATTTTGACGTATATGCTTCGTCTTCAAAACCTTCTAAGATCCACTCATAAGTATCAGGATTTCCAGAACTGGTATCTTTTAATGTTACAATAGAACCAGCTTCGATAACCAATTTTCCGTCTTGCTCAGTGAAATTACCTTGAATATTTTCTACTGAAATGTCTGCTGTGATAGAATCTAAAACAGTTACCATTAAAGTAGAGTCGTAGTTCAATGTACTATCTGCAAATTCTAAATGTAAGTTGACAGGAATTCGACCAACTTCCATAAAGCGAATATGTGCAATGTCTTCTGTTAATTCAGAAGTATCGTTATTGATAAAGTACGAAGGGTTAGGGACAGTCCATAACCTAGAAGTTGTTCCTCTAGAACCATCTGCAAAAGATGCTGTGCCTTCTACTTGTACTGTTACTCCCCCAGAAGCAGGGGAGAAAACAGCAATGTCAGTAAAGTCACCATAAGGAATCACATCATCTTCTTGGTTACAGGCTGTTACTATCGAAAAGCCTGCTAGAATGCTTAAAAATATATTTTTATATGATTTCATTTCTCAATTAGTTTAGATCTCTCCAAAAAATTAGTTGCTACTACTTTCACCAATATTTGGATTGGTCAAGGTCTCATCAACTGGGATAGGGAAATAATTATGAGTATCTGGAGTATAAGCATCTGAGCCTTCTCCATACTCCTTTAAAGTAGTTACACCCAAATCATCGAATGTGGCATAACGTAAAACTTTCTCTTCAATAATAAATTCCAAATCAGACAAACGGTCATATTGTTCTTGGATTTTATCCCATCTTCTTAAATCTACCCAACGAGTATCATGTCCTTCGAACATTAATTCTAATGGTCTTTCAGTCCACATGATATGTTCCATTAACGAACGAGAACTATACTCAATCGGGTCTAACTGAACAACTCCTGAACGAGCACGAATTAAGTTGATTAAACGAACAGACTCATTTACACCTGCATCTCCGTTTAATTGTAATAAACATTCAGCATATAATAAGTACACATCTGCTAAACGAATTACTCTCTCATTAATACCCGAGTTGGCAATTTGACCTAAACCATCATTATCATTCCAGTGGTTTTGGTATTTTCTTAAGTAAGAAGCTTCGTTGTTATTAAAACCTGCAGTAGCTACTTCTTTTTGATAGAAGGTAGTACCATCATCTGCCATAGCAATAGATGCTTCTGCTCTTAGAGAGAATGCTCTACCTTCGTTTCTGCTATCATTAGGATCCATTTCTTCTTCTCTAAATTGCATAGTCATCCAATAAGATGGCATTACAATTCTCCATCCACCTGCAGGACCTGGAGCTAATGTTCTTGCTCTTGTTGTTCCTTCAGAACCTGTTGGACCATCATCTACATATCCTGAAGAACCTGCTTTTTGTACTGCAGAGAAAACGACTTCAAAGATAGATTCTGAGTTGAATTCATGCTCAATATCAAAGTTCCAAGAAATCTCAGGAGTTAGTTGGTATAAATCTGTTCTATCTACTACTTTCTTGAACTCATCATGAGCAAGTTGGTATTCATGTTCGTTGATATATACTTGACCTAACACCGAAGTGGCAGCTCCCCAAGTTGCTCTACCTAACATATTGTCTTCCCAAGTTTCAGGAAGGTTTTCTTGAGCAAACTTCAAGTCTTCAATAATGATCGCTAAAACTTCTTCTCTGTCTGAAAGTGGTTTAGCAAAATCTTCTTTTGAGTTCGGAACAGTTAAGTGAACAATGATATTACCATGGTTATACGTACTGAATAACCAGTAATAATATAAACCTCTCAAGAATCTAGCTTCAGCAATGAAAAGTGTTTTTTCTTCTTCGTCCATCTCAATATCAGGGACATTATTGATCACCTGATTGGTTCTTAGAATACCAGTATATAAATCTGACCACTTTTCCTTTACTACATTTGTATTATCATTGAAAGATAATTTTTGTAAAGCTTGTGCTCCAGCATTCCAGTTGTTGGGTCTTCCTGTATCTGATCTTACAGGAAGGTTAGTAGTAGATGTACCTCCCATAGAACCAGAGTGTTGTAAGGCACTGTAAGAAGCCATTAAACCTTTAAATGCATCCTCTCCATTTTGCCAGAAAGAATCTTCTGTAATTGTGTTTGGGTTATCTACATCGAAGTAATCACTACAACTAAATAATGTAGCGGTGAAGAAAAACCCAAGAACTATTTTTGATATATATTTCATAATTTCAACTACTCTTTTAGAATTGTAATGAAAGACCACCTCTATAGATTGCTGAGATAGGATAATTACCTCTATCCACACCTCTTAAGAATATGTTTTGTGAACCCACTTCTGGATCAAAACCGTTGTAGTTAGTGAAAGTGAATGGGTTTTGAGCACTACCATATACTCTTAAACTACCAACTTTAATTCTTTCCATCCATTTCTTAGGGAATGTATAACCCAATGAGATATTCTGGATTCTTAAGTAAGAACCGTCTTCCAAGAAATAGTCTGAGAATGTTCTTGTATTGAAATGCTCAATTTCGTCTCTTGGTGTAGGAATCTCTGAAGTCGGGTTAGATGGTTGCCAAGCATTTGTCAATTCTTTGTTTCTCTTCACTAAGTAAGAATAAGCTCTAGATCCATTGAATACTTTTGATCCATATGCTCCAAATAATTGAATACCTAAGTCAACACCTTTATAGCTTACATTAAGGCTTAAACCTGCTTCCCATTGAGGTGTACCGCTACCCATATATTGTCTATCATCCTGGTTAATATCGCCGCTATTATCCGTATCAACATACTTAAGGTCTCCTAATCTTGCTGAAGGAACAAGCTCTTGATATGCTTTCAATTCTTCTTCAGTTTTGATCGTTCCTTCTGTTGGAATTAGGAAAAATGACCCCGCAGTATATCCTGGCTTTAAGAATGTAGTAGGTTCACTACCTCTTACCATGATTGGCTCACCACCTGAAACTGATTCTACTGAAGGAGCTAGTGCAATTACTTTGTTGTTGTTTTTAGTGAAAGTACCATTCACTTGGAAGTGTACATCACCAATGTGGTTGTTATAACCTAATGCTAATTCAATACCTTCATTAGAAAGGTTACCTACATTTTGCCATACTAAATCGTAGTTGTTGGCCGAAGTAGCACCAGTTGATGGAGGAATCTTCACAGCTAAAAGCATGTCTCTTTTTTCTGCTCTGTAGATATCTGCTGAGAAAGTAATTCTACCTTCCAAAAATTCAGTGTCGATACCAATGTTTTGTGATACGTTCGTTTCCCATTTGATATTACGATCAACGAAAGTAGGAGCAGTGGAACCGTAGTATAAATTATCACTACCTTCTTTACCTAAAGTATAATCTACCTGTGGTGTGATGATCGATTGGTAAGGTAGGTCAGCCATTAAGTTCTGTAAACCTTGACCCGCTTTATCACTACCTGTTTCACCATAACCATATCGAATTTTAAAATTCGATACTGTCTTTTTGATAGGCTCCCAGAATTTTTCTTCTGAAATATTCCAACCTGCAGAAACTGATGGGAATAAACCCCAGTTGTGGTTGTTATCAGAATGGAATCTTGATGATCCATCTCTTCTTATTGATGCACTAAATAAATATCTGTTATCATAGTTGTATTGAACTCTACCTAACATACCGATATTTTTCGATTTCGAATAACGTTCATCAGAAGCTCTAAACTCGTTGGCAGCACCCATAGATTGAGCATCGTTGCTTGGGAAGTCCGCACCATGGATAAAGATTTTACTAGCCTGAGCTGATTCGAAAGTCACACCAGCTACTACACCAACTTTATGCTTACCAAATTTCTTATTGTAAGTGGCAGTATATTCCTGAATTGTTCTTGTGTATTCATAGTCCGTATATTTCAATTCAGAAATTGGGTTAGAAGCATTTAAAATATACTCACCATTTTGATCATAAATAGAGTAAGTAGGCTTAAACCATTTATTTTCATTTCTTGATACAGATCCACCAATGTTGGCATTCAATTTAAATCCACTGAAAAATTCATAAGATAAGATTGCATTACCATTATAACCATTTGTTCTTGTTTCATTTACCTCGTTTAACTTACCAATAAACTGACCCATATTTTCTGGGTTGGCACCAGGAACAACATAATCAGAACCACCCGCTGAAATACCTTGACGGTAAGGAGCTTGCTTAATAGCATCATATTGTAATGCCCATGGTTCGTTGTCTTTTTGGCTATTGTTTAAGCCCATGTTTACTTGGAACTTAAATTTATTTTTCTTGAATGTAGTGTTTGCTCTTAAAGTTTGTCTACCATAAGCAGAACCAATAAGTACCCCTTGCTGATCGAAGATAGTACCTGTAATGTTATATGTTAAGTACTCAGAACCACCTGAAAGTCTTAAACTGTAGTTTTGTATCGGAGCATTATCTTGTTGTAGCTCTTTTAACCAGTCTGTGTTATAATATAAACCGTTTGGAGCTTGCTCTAGTGGGTTGAAAATACCAGACTCTTTACCTAAGTTGGTGATCTTGTTAATGTATAACGACTCCACTGTATTTGCTAAAGGAATACCTGAAGTAATTTTTTGAACACCATAGTAAGAATCAAAATTCACTTTAAGCGAACCTTTCTCACCACGTTTTGTCGTGATTAAGATAACACCGGCAGATGCTCTTGATCCATAAATCGCAGCAGAAGCACCATCTTTTAATACTTCAATAGATTCGATTTCCTGAGGGGAGATGTTGGGATTGGTAGTATACGTTACACCGTCCACAACATATAAAGGTTCTGAACCACCATCTTGGAATGAGGTTACACCTCTAATTGTAATTGTTGAGTTAGCACCAGGAGAACCTGAAGCAGCTCTAACACTTACACCGGCCATTTGACCTTGTAATGCAGTACCAATATCTGAAGTAGCCAATTTGTCTAGATCTTCAGATTTCACTTGAGTGATGGCACCAGTTACTTCTCTTTTTTCTTGTTCACCGTAACCAATTACGACAACTTCATCCAATGCTTCCGTATCGAAAGGAAGAACGATGTTGAATGTAGTTCTTTCACCGATAGCTAACTCTAATGTTTGATAGCCAATTGATGATACTACAATTGTAGATTCTTTATTTGGTGCTTTCAATTCAAAATTACCATTCAAATCTGTAACGGTACCTATAGTAGTACCTTTTACGATTACGTAAGCACCAATTAATGGTGTCTTCTCTTCATCTACAATATTACCTCTGATTATTAAGTCTTGGGCATATAGATTGAAAGATGAAAACAATACTAAAAGGGACAGTATCCCCAAGCATTTTAATAGCGTTGTTTTTGTAGAATAAAAACTCATACTTTACATACTAAGTTTGTTAAAAATTCAATTCATTCATCATTGATGTTTCAAAACTAGAATGTTAATTTCTATTAAGTGTTGAAAAAACTATTATAAATTAGGGGGGAAAAAAATTATAGAAAGAGGTATAAAATATTTTGATTGGCTAAAAAATTAACCCCCGCCGGTGTAAAGAGTTTGATCAGATGAAATTTTAATAGAAAAAGGATGTAGTTAAATTATAATTGTAGAGAATTGATACATATTATAGCTTAAAAAGTTTAAAAAATAGAGTAATCTACTCATCTATAAATATAAGTAGACTACTCCAAAATATTAGTCTTGCAATTCAATATTTTCCATAGAAATAGAATTATTTTCCTCACTTGCTTCTTTCAAATACGTTGAAGGAGGGATGCCAAATTCTTTCTTGAAGCAATTTCTAAAGTATTTTAAATCATTGAATCCCACTTCATAAGTGACATCACTGACGCTGTATCGTCCTAATTTTAACATCTGAGCGGCTCTTTTCAATCGGATATTTCTAATAAACCCTTTTGCTGTTTGCCCAGTTAATGCTTTTAGCTTCTGATTTAGGCGAATTGGTGTAGCACCATACTCTGTCGCTAACTTATCTACTGTGAATTCTGAATCCGAGATATTTTCTTCGACAATACTTACAAGTTTCTTTAAGAACTTCTCATCAATAGAGGTAAAAGTGATTTCACTAGGAGTGACATCTACTTTAGTTCTGAATTTTTTCTGTTGATTCTTTCTGTTTTCTATCAAAGCATGGATTCTTGCTAAAAGAACGTCAGAGTTAAATGGTTTTGTGACGTAAGCGTCTACTCCATATTCATACCCTTTCAATTTACTATCTTCCGAGTTTTTCGCTGTTAGTAAAATGATAGGTAAATGACATAATTGGTCATCATCTCTAATGCTTTTTGTTAGCTCATAACCATCCATAATAGGCATCATGATATCAGAAAGGACCAAATTAGGCATCACTTCTTTGGCTTTTTGTAAACCTTTTTGGCCATCTTCGGCAGTATAGACTTCATAGTCATCTTCCAGTAATCCTTTTAATAGATCTCTAATGGAGTGGTTGTCATCAATAACCAAGATTTTTTGTTTTGCCGATACATCCAATTCATCTTCTTCCTGAGCGTTTTGCTCTTCTTCATTGGTAGCAACAGGGGCAAGATCAACAATTTCTTCAGGAGAAAATGCATCTCTTTCCAATGGGAATTCTAAAGTGAAAGTGGTGCCAATATTCACAGTGCTTTCCACATTAATAGTACCATGATGAAGATCCACAAGACTTTTTGTAAAGGCCAATCCAATACCTGTACCTCTATTTTTTGCTGTTTTAAGGTTAGAAACTTGGTAAAAGCGATTGAATAGATAATCTAATTTTTCTGCTGAAATACCAATACCAGTATCCTTTAATTGAATAACGGCTTTATTGTCTTTTTGAGTGATGGATAATTTAATTTCACCATTATATGTGAATTTAAATGCATTGGATAATAAGTTATATAAGATCTTTTCCAACTTATCATGATCCATAAATCCATGAATATCGTTTTCTGGTCTTTCAATAACGAAAGCGATATTTTCATGTTCAGCAAATTCTTTAAAAGAATAATATACTTGTTCGATAAAGGTAGACCAGTTTCCTCTCGACAACTGTAACTTCATCTGTCCTTGTTCTACTTTTCTAAAGTCTAACAATTGATTGACTAAGCGCATCAAGTGTTCTACATTCTTAAAAATTAACTGATAGCTCTTTTCTCTCTCACTCGCAGAGAGCAAACTTCCTTTTTTGATAAGCTGCTCAATAGGAGTGTGGATCAATGTTAGGGGAGTTCTTAACTCATGAGAGATGTTGGTAAAAAACTGAAGTTTCAACTGACTTAAGTCTTCTAGTTTTTCTCTCTCAAACTTCTCCATTTCTAGTTGACTCTTTTTTCTCGCTGTAATAATTGAGTAACGAGAGAAGAAGAAAATCGCTGCAACTAGGATACCGAAGTAGATAATTTTTGCCCACCAGCTCATCCACCAAGGAGGAAGTACAGTTACTTTCAGCTCTATAGGGTTAGGATTCCAGATATTGTCCGCATTCGATGCTTTTACTAGCAAAGTATATTCTCCTGGAGAAAGGTTGGTATATTTTGCTTCTCTTTGCTCTACATCTGCTACAATCCAATTGTCGTCAAAACCAACCAATTTGTACTTGTAATGATTGTTTTCTGAAGCTCCATAATGTAAGGATGCAAATTTTACCGAAAAACTATTCTGATCGTGGTGAAGCTCAATGGCTTTAGTGTTTTGTAATGCCGCTTTAAGGATCAGGTTCCCGTCAAACTCATCGTAAGTATGGATCTCTTTATTGAGTACCTTCAATTGTGTAAAGATCACATTGGCAATTGTATTGTCATCTATAATTTCATGAGGTTTGAAGATATTAATACCATTCACCCCACCAAAAAGCAGTTCTCCATTGTTTAGTTTAAAGGCAGATAATTCACCAAATTCATCATCTTGCAAACCGTCTGTAACATCGAAGTTTTTAATGCTTCTGTTTTCTAAGTTTATTTTACTTAACCCTTTATTACTCGCTACCCATAGATTACCATAATCATCTTCTAAAATAGATTTGATAACATTACTCGGTAAACCGTCATTAGTGGAGAGCTTGCTAAAAGTAATATGTTGAATATCAGATTTTTTTGGTTCATAGATATTCAAACCACCACCCATAGTTCCAATCCAAATCTGTCCGTTGGAAGCTTCGAAAATAGGAAGAACATAGTTATAACTTAAGCTACTGTTATCATCGTCGATGTGTTGAATCACCTGAAAACGAGGTTTTTCTTTATTTTTTTCTTCTCTAGAAACAAAGACAACTCCTTGGTTTGTACCTACCCATAAGTTACCATGACTGTCTATCATTAGACTTCTGATAATTTCAATTCGATCGTCATCATTGTCTAATATTTCAGGATAAGACCAAACCATTTTTTTTCCTTCTAAATGACCTCTGATCAAGCCTCCACCATATGTGGCTAACCAAAGAATTGAGTCTCCATCATTTTGCACATCAAACGTCGAATTACTGTGAGTATCTGGGTGCAATACATATTTTGAAGATTTGACATTCAGTTGAAGTGCCTCCTTGATATCAATGGCAAGTGTTTTTAAGGGATAGCCGATACCAAAAATTAATTGATCTTGGAATTGATCAATGGCGTAAACTACATTTTGTGATTTCTTATTGGGAGCAACATTAATTTCCTTAATTTCATTATTATCAATAACGTTAATGCCTGCACCTTCAGTACCGATCCAAATTCTATCGAATTCATCTTGGTATACACCTCTAATTTTATTGTAGGTTAGGTCAGAGCTGCGTTCTCCTTTTTTGATATGTCTAAATTTCTTTCTTCTTGGGTTATACTTATTGATACCACTACCGTTTGTGCCAATCCAAATTACACCTAACTGATCTTTGTACAGCGCAGTGATGATATTAGAATTGACAAATTGGTTATTATGGCTGTTTTGATAGCCGATAACATCCAAAGAGTTACGCATGTCATCAAATTTCAATTGATATAAACCATCGCTTGTTCCTGCCCAAATGATTCCGTTATCATCACTTAGCAGACATTCTGATTTAATATCACTTACTTTCTTGAACTCTCCTTTACTATCACCAATTCCTTTTACTTTTAGCTGGTAAATACCATCAAAATAAGAGACCAATAAACAGTTTTGACCTTCGATAACAGAGAGTACACTATTTTCTTCAGACTTATTGAATCGTTTGAATATACTGTATTGTCCTTTCTCGTCGGGGTTAATTAAGAGTTGAATCCCTCTTTTACTGCCAACCCATAAGTTGCCATAATGGTCTACAAATAGGTTAGTGATATAATTGGATAAAATGCTTTCATGATTATGTGGGTTATGATAGAATTTTTCGACGACAATCTTTTCATCATTAATATGTTGATGAAGAACTTTATTTAGACCTTTTGAATTACCAAACCATAAGTTACCACTTGGGTCTTTTACTAGATTGGTGATATTATTATGAGTGATTAGTTTCGGCGATGTCTTTGTATTGGCAAAGAATGAAAACTTTTCTGTTTCCAAGTTAAACCTAAAAAGGCCAGCATCGGTAGAACCTATCCATAGGTTACCATAGTTGTCCTCACAAATTGAATTGATCAAATTTGATGGTAGACCATGGGTGTCCATTCTATAGTTTTTAAACTCATATCCATCAAACCTGCTAAAGCCATCGTTAGTGCCAATCCACATTAACCCAGACTTATCTTGAAAGATACAGTTCACATCATTTTGCGACAGACCTTGTTTGGTTGTGTAATGAGAGAATACAATATCCTTGTTAATAGCATATGAAATAGTTCCTTGTAAACAAGCACCTACTACAAACAGAAAGATACGGAGTAGTGCTTTGGTTTTTAGAGATAGTAATTCCATGTTATTGTGTAATCAAGTAATAATTCAATTTCATAAAAGTCTTTTAAGTCTCTTCGACTAGTCCAAAAAATTCGTGTACAAATTACACAAAAATAATCCGTCAATAGCTACTCTGTTGGGGGAAAAATTAAAATACCCCCTTTAAATGCGAAAATAATTTTCCTTGATAATTACAAAAATACGGCCATTGCATTGAATAGAGCGGGTTAAGGTATAATAGTAACCCGTACGCAGCCCTTTTTGGGCAACAAACATAAAAGTGGATATTGTTAGGGGGTGAAAAATTCATTTTGATGAAATATTTTGCAAAATCAGGACTCTATTCTTTGAAGTGTAATTATGACCCCTCTATTTCAAATTATAATTTCCAAGTCCTCTTCTTTAGATCCGATAAATTTGAAGTATTGATGTGGCGATCACATTTGATAACAAGTCAGATTGATAAGTATTACTATATATATAAAGAAAGAAGTATGAGAAATGTAATTATATTCATTACGGCTGTCTTTCTCGGATCTTGTTCTGTACAAAAAGATAACAAGGTTTCTAACAGAGAAGTTTTTGAGCCAAATTGGGAGTCTCTCCAACAGTATGATGTGCCAGATTGGTTCCAAGATGCAAAGCTAGGTATCTTCATTCATTGGGGTGCTTATTCGGTACCAGCATACGGTTCAGAATGGTACCCACGATTAATGTATATGGATAGTGTGGAGTGGGGACCCAACGGTGACACTAAGAAGATTGGGGCAACGAATATGAACCAATATCATGTTGAGCACTTTGGTTCATTAGATAAATTTGGCTACAAGGACTTTATCCCAATGTTTAAAGGAGAGAATTTTAATGCTTCGGAATGGATAGATATCTTTGAGAAGTCAGGAGCAAAATATATTGTACCTGTGGCAGAGCATCATGATGGTTTCGCTATGTATAAATCCAATCATACACGATGGAATGCTGTTGATATGGGACCTAAAAAAGATATACTTGGAGAATTAACTAAGGAAGCAAGAAGAAGAGATATTAAAATTGGAGCATCATCACATTATGCTTTTAATTGGAATTACTTTACCTATAAAAAAGGATTCGACACAATGAATCCTGAATATAGTGATTTATATAGCAGACCTCATGATCACTATGCTCCGGCAGACCAAGAATTTCTAACACATTGGTGGAATAGAACGGTGGATATTATCGATAATTACCAACCAGATATTTTATGGTTTGATTTCTATATCGATAGAGAAGAGTTTATGCCGTATCACCCTAAATTAGCTGCATATTACTACAATAAAGGAATTGAGTGGAAGAAGGACGTAGTGTTACAGACTAAAAATTTCAAGATGGTAACTTTCCCAGAAGGGACGCATGTACTGGATATTGAAAGAGGTAAAATGTCTGATATAAGCCCTAGAGTATGGCAAACGGATACGTCTATTGGAAAAAATTCTTGGGGTTATGTGACGAATTGGGAATCGAAAGATGCCAATACAATTATCGATGACCTTGTAGATATTGTTAGTAAAAATGGTTGTCTATTATTAAATGTAGGACCTAAAGCAGACGGTACAATTCCAGAAGATCAAGTAGCAATATTGATGGAAATCGGTGAGTGGCTATCTGTAAACGGAAAGGCGATTTATGGTTCAAGACCTTGGGAAATCTATGGAGATGGACCAACACAGGTAGCAACAGGACATCACACAGAAGGAAAAAATAAAGAGTTAACAGCAAATGATTTCCGTTTTACGACAAATAATGGAAAACTATATGCGATCTCAATGGCTTGGGCCAATAATGGAAAAGTGAAAATCCCTGTATTAAAAACATCTTCGCAATACATTTCCTCTGGTATCAAAAACATTAAGTTATTAGGACATAAAAAATCGTTGGATTTTACACAGAATGATAAAAATTTAGTGATTCAGTTACCAAAAGAGAAACCATGTAATCATGCGTTCGTTTTTGAAATTGAATTTGAAGACAAAGATCAAATAGCATTACAGTAAAATAGTAAATTTAATAGAAACTGAAAGCTGTTCCTCCAATAGAGAACAGCTTTTTTTAATATATAAATAATATGAAAAAACTAATCTTACTCTCTCTAATGGTCATCAGTCAAGGGTTAGCACATGGCCAAGATCAAAGGAGTACTAAAGCTAAAGTAATCGTAGAACCTTTAACCAAAGTAGCTTATGAGGGTGTTTCTACTTTTGAAAGAAAGAGGTACATCAATGTGCATTCAAATTATGAACATATCCCTAAAGAATTTCGAGACTATCTGTATGATAGTTTGGGGGTATCAGATGGACGTAGATTTGGCTTAGGAACTCCTTCGAATAAGCTAAGTCAGACCAATCATAAACACCCAGGAACTTTCTCTAAGAAAGTATTTGAGAAGGAGATGAAAAGTATTCAGAAAAAGGGCAGAGACTATCGCTTTGAAGAAGAGATGATTGTTACTTCACATCCTGGTTCTTACTTTCCTGTAGGTAATTTTGTGATGACTTCCCCTAAGAAAAATCTTGTGGGCATAGAGGCAATCAATGCTTACTACGTAGGGAGAATGAGTGAAGAAAATATCACAAAAGGATATGTAGAGCTACTAAATGAACCATTCGTACATGATCGTTCTATGCACACGACCGTAGATACAATCATAGAGATGTATTCGACAACTGCTAAAGCAATCCATAAAAAATATCCTAAAGTAAGAGTGGGTGGCCCTGGACATGCTTGGCCTGCTTATGAATTGAATGATTTTCAAATCTGGAAAGAACGTATGGGTAGTTTTATCGAGAAAGCGGGTAAGGAAATGGACTTTTTATCTGTTCATTTATACTCTACCTATTATGACGATAAAGCCAGTTATAGAGCAGGTGCAAATGCAGAAGCTATTCTAGATCTTATTGAAGCTAAATCAAAAGAAGTAACTGCGACTTTTAAGCCTATGGTGATCTCAGAATATGGAGCAGGATTTAAGAAAGGAACTAAAATTAGAGAAGACTATTTTGCTCAAAGAGATTGGTTTATCATGCATGCTGTAAATTCTAAAATGTTTCAGTTTATTCAGCGTCCACATGTTATTCAAAAAGCGGTGCCTTTTATTTGTGGTACAGCCACTTGGTATGATTCTCCTTACCCTTATCCATTTGTATTATTTCATGAACAAGAAAATGGAGGGTTTAAGATTACTCATTTGATGAAGTTCTATGAATTTTGGAAGGGAATTGAAGGTGATTATGTATATACAAAGTCTAATAATGCTGATATTCAGTCTTTTTCTTTGAGAAAGGATAACAAGACTTATATCTGTTTTGATAATCTTGAAGACAAAAAACAACCTCTTGATTTATCCGTTTTAGATTTGAATAAAAAGGATATTTCATCGATAAAAGTAAGACGATTATACTCTCTAGGACAAGTACCTATTCTTGAAGAAAAATTAGTCGATGATATCTCACAACTTACACTTTACCCTGATGAGACAATGATCATTATTTTAGAGGAGAAAGAAACAGAAAAGTGGAGTTCGGTAGTAGATGTTAGCCAAGAGTATCATCAAGATTTAATCACGAAAATTGATAAAAAGGGTAAAGAGTTTACTTTTGCTACGGACACTGATAACTTGGCTTTTGCTCAATTATGCCTAGGTGTTTCTAAACCAATTTCTCTTAATGAAGTTCCTGTAATTGTATTAAATGGCCAAAAATTAATATATGACCCCAATGAAATGGGTAGAACCCAAGACTTTAAAGAGTTAACTTTTGAGGGAGCCGAAGAACCGAAAGTAAAGCGACCTCAACAACAAAATTTCTTTGGTGTTTATAAGATAGATTTACCTCAAAAATTATTGAAAAAGAAGAATATTGTTACAGTATCTTTTGAGAGAGGCGAAGGCTTTGTTTCTACTTTTAAGGTTGTTTCTGGACATAGAAGAAACCTTGAAAATTAGGTAACTCTAGTGATATTGTACTTTTTTAAAGATAGGTTATCACTTGGTTAAGTCCTGATTAGAAAACTACATTAAAGTAGCAGAATATTTACACATAAAACTAAAATCCCTAGAAAATCCAATCGTATTTTTCTAGGGTTTTAGTTGAAATATTACATAAAACTGTCACCACCCACTCATTTATTATCACACCTAACACTTTGAAAACTAACTAATAATCAATATTTTGAATGAAGATTTTAATTTAATGTGGAACCCATGAATTCGAAAACGTCAGAACCCAAGGTTTTGTTGATATTACTGACCTAAGTCTGATATATTGAATATACAAATACTAGAATTTATCAATTCTTGAAAGTTTGATAAAATAGACCGCTAACCACTAAATTGTAGTGGATACTATTGGAAGCTTATCAAGTCCTGGAAATAATAGCTATTGATCCCTAAATGTAAAGGGATAATGAAAATGAATAATACGCTCTAAATTGATATTGACCCTGAATACTATTAATTAACACTAATATGATACAACCCGTAATACCAAAGAACGAACTTGAAAGATTAGAAGAATTAAAATCTTATTCCATTTTAGATACGTTGGAAGAAGATGATTACGATAACCTAACAGCCATAGCTAGTGAAATTTGTCAGACGCCAATTTCATTGGTTAGTCTCGTTGATGATAAACGCCAATGGTTTAAATCTCACCATGGAATTGATGCAGATCATACTCCAAAAGAAGTGGCTTTTTGTGCACACGCTATCAATAAGCCAAAAGAAGTATTGATTGTCAATGATTCAAGAGAAGATGTACGTTTTCATGACAATCCATTAGTGGTAGGAGAGACTAAAGTGATATTTTATGCCGGAGTTCCTTTAGTTTCTGAAAAAGGATTACCTATGGGAACGTTGTGCGTCATTGATCATGAACCTAGAGAGTTAACATCCTCTCAGGTAGAAACGCTAAGAGCTCTAGGGCAGCAAGTAATGCGACTAATGGAGTTGAGAAAAAGTAAGAAAGTATTAACTCAAACAGTACTTACCTTAGAAGAAAAAAATAAAGAATTAGATAAGTTTGCCTATGTCGCTGCCCATGACTTAAAATCTCCTTTAAACAACATACTAAATATCTCAGAATTATTATCAGAGCAGTATGGAGCGACTTTAGACATCACTGGAAATAAGCTGATTGGACACATTATTGAGTCTTCAAAAAAATTACGTACACTAATCGTAGATATTTTAAACTATAGTAAGAATCAGCATCTTATTAAAGATAAAAAAGACTTTGTGACTTTTAAGGATATTAAAAATAGTGTTCAAGATTATTTCTTTAATGATTTTAGTACAGCTATTTCCTTTAACACTGATGTAGATGAATTGTTAATCAATAAAACGGCTCTGGATCAAGTATTGATTAATATTATTTCGAATGCCATCAAATACAATGACAAAGACTTAATAAAGGTAGAAATTGGAATTTCAGAAACCGATAGATATTATCAATTTTATGTAAGAGACAACGGTTCTGGGATCGATGAAAAAGATCAAAAGGAAATCTTTGAATTATTTAAAGTTATTTCATCGCAAGATCGATTTGGATCTTCAGGAAATGGTATTGGATTGGCGACAGTAAAAAAGATTGTCCAAGCCTTGGGTGGAGAAATTTGTTTAGAGTCAGAAAAGAATGTTGGAACGACTTTCCATTTTAGTATTGAAAAGTAAAAATTAAGAAGTTATAGGTGATCATCTACCATTATTTTTATCAGTTAAATCTAATAAAAATGTAAAAAGGAATATTGTATGTCATCAGTATAGGACTTTCGTAAGAAATATTGTTTTTTATCCTATTTTAAGCCATATTTATACTCTAGGAGTCATTGTATAATAGGCGTTATATGAGGTTAATTTTTATACTAATTTTTTTCATTACTTTTCTTGTTCAGCTTCAGGCAACTCCTCTAAAATTGGAGAAATTTACGGGTTCAGTAACTAACATCATTCAAGATAAAGAAGGCTATTTATGGTTTACATCATGGGATGGTTTATATAAATTCGATGGATACGAGATTACCGTATTCGGAGAAAGAAACTATCAGCCTTTATTGGATAAAAAGATTGCCACCATAATGGAACATTCTAATGGGCAGTTATGGATTGGTACAGACAATAACGGCATTTTTATTTATGATAAGAAGTCGGATAGTTTTGAACACCTTACTCAAAATTCAGAATCTGCAAGAACATTAGATATTCAAAGAATCACTTCATTCTCTGAAGACGATTACGGCAATGTATGGATTGGTACGCAGGGAAATGGATTGGTATTTTATAATATCAGTGACAAGTTATTTACAGAGTATACTCAAAAAGAATTTGGTAGTATCTTTAATGCCCAACTTTTTCAAGATTTAGTAGTGTCAGTTCACTATGATGCTAATGGATATATTTGGTTTGGTACCATGCAAGGCCTGGGATGTATGGACATTAAAACAAAAGAAGTATTCTTACTTTCAGGAAAAGAATATATTGGTGTATACAGTATCTACCAAACAGAAGATAACGATATTTGGTGCTCGAATATGCAAGGGCTATTTACGGTATCTTTCAAAAATAAATCATTACAAGGTGAGATTATTACGGAGTTAATCAGTAACAAGAAGTCTTATATCAAGAAATCGTATTCTGATGAGGATAGACTTTGGTTTATGACTGCCAATCAAATTTATGCAATTGATCTAAAAACAAAGCAGCTTCAAGATGTTGAAGAGTTTAAAACTAATACGTCATTCTCTGCCATTTTTGAAGATCGAGCAGGTGTACTTTGGGTAGGAACCCATTTTGGTGTTTATTCATTAGATCTTTTTAAGAAACCAATCCAGCCTTTACTTAATGAGATTATTGATCCTGTAGCTGCTATTGAAGAAATCGATCAAAAAATATGGCTAGGTACTATTGATGGTAAATTGTACTACGAAAAAGATAAGACAATTACAGGAGCTTCTAATTATGTACAACATCAACATCGTTTTGAACAAATTACAGGTATAGCGGAATATGATAATTCTACTTGGGTTTCGACTGCGGGAAAAGGTGTAGTCCACCTTGATAACACTTCTGCAAAAATTATCCATCAATATACTACTCAGAAAGAAATTGTGAACCTCTTTGTGATGTCTGTTGCAAAGAGTAATTATGATAACAGCCTTTGGATTGGATTTTGGGATTCAGGCATTTCATACTATGATAAAGAACTAGACCGATTTGCGTCTCTGAATACGGGAAAAGGAAGAGAATTGTTGAGTATGCCCATTGTAAAGATCTACCCTGAAAAGGAGGGGGAACTTTGGATTGGTACAAGAGGAAAAGGGTTATGGAATGTGAAGTATAACAAGGATTATGTAATCACTGATGTAGAGCAATTTAATGTACAAACGCCTACTATGAATACATCCTTGATTTCAGATATTGTTGAAAAGGATCATAAAACGTTATTGGTAGCAACGGAAAACGGTCTCTTTGAATTTATAAAAAACAGGAAAAGTTTCTCTCAAAAAAACGTTCCTGCCAAACTATTAAAAGCCACTATTAGTAGTATCGTCAAAACACCTAATAACAAAATTTGGGGAACCACACTGACCAATGCTTTTGAGTGGAAGGATGGAAATTATTTCACTTACAGTACAGAAGATGGACTACTTAATGAAAGATATTACAACAAATCGAAGAAGCTAACTTCTAAAGGAAATATCCTATTGGGTGGTGAAAAAGGGGTTGACATGCTAAAAGTGCCAGATTTTATTGAGAATCCTTATAAAGTTGAACCTGTTATTTCTCGTTTTTATTTGAATGAAAGAGAAATCCATCCACAGGAAAAAATCGATGCAAAAGTGATCCTTAAGGATGAAATCAATAAAACAGAGGAGCTCTTTTTGACACATGATCAAAATTCATTCTCTTTCTATTTATCTACCTTAAACTATTCAAAAGGGGAGAAGAAAGTGTTTAGGTATATATTGGAAAACCTAGATAAAGAATGGGTACAAACTACAGAAGATAAACATATCATTTCATATAATGGATTGATGCCTGGTAAATACCAATTAAAGATAAAAGCAGCCAATGTCGATGGTATTTGGAGTGATGAAGTAAAAACATTAACCATCAATATTAGTCCGATTTGGTATAAATCTACCTTGGCATATATCTTCTATCTTGTGATGTTTATTGGGCTGATTACGTACATAATGATGTGGTGGAGACGTAAAGTTCATAAAGCCAATGAAGAAAAATATGAGCATCTTAAAATGAGAGATGAAAAGGTAGAATACGAGAGAAAAGTAAACTTCTTTACAAATCTATCGCATGAATTACGTACTCCACTTACCCTTGTATTAGGTCCTATCGAACAAATTGCAAAAAACAATACGGTACAATCAGCCCTTCAGGAGCCCTTAGGGATTGCCTACCGAAATGCCCAAAGATTATTACGTTTAACAGATCAGTTGATGTTTTTGACCAAAAGTCAACATGGTCAGATGCATTTAAACATCAAATTAGAGAATACAAATACTGTAATAAAAGATGCTACAGATGCTTTCAAGCATATCGCAAAGCGTAAAAAGATAAACTATACGATTAACTTCCTCGATACACTTCAAGAAAACATCTACCTAGATAAAGTGATGTTAGAGGCGGTGATGTATAACATCTTATCGAATGCCTTCAAATATAACGTAGATAATGGCGGGGTATGGGTGAATGTTTCTACTGTTGATTTTGAATCCATACAAAACAAATTATACAATTATACAGGGAATGCTCCATCAAAATATTCTAACCGTTATTTAAGTGTTGAAATTAAAGACTCGGGAATTGGTATAAATAAAGAGGACATTGAAATTATCTTCGATCGTTTCTATCAAGTAAAGTCTAATACTGATACGGGTTCAGGAATAGGTTTAGCATTTTCTAAGTCCATTATTGAAGCCATGAAAGGGATCATCTATGTAGAAAGTGAACTTTCATTGGGTTCAAAATTTACATTATATATCCCTTCAGATGACGATTTCTATTCTTCAGAAGAAAAGAAAAATGAGTCTAGTGAGTTAGTATCGAAGCTTCTTTATTCAGAAACTGAAAAATTAGAGTTTGTGAAGAAGTCCAATGAAGAAGTGGTAAGTGAGAAGGTGGATAAAGAAGAGCTTATTTTAATTGTTGAAAAATCGAATGAGATTAGAGAGTACATTGCGAGTATTTTAGAAAAAGAGTATAAAATCATGTACGCCGAAAACGGTTTAGATGCTTATGAGAAAATGCTGAAATACTATCCATCTTTAGTGATTTCTGAAATCTATTTAGAGGGACTAGATGGACTACAACTTTCAGGAAAAATTAAATCGGGTGAGAAAACGAAAAATACACCAATTATCCTTCTGTCGTCTAACCCAGATACTCAAGAACGAATTAAAGCATTAGAAGCTGGAGCAGATTCATTTATTGCAAAACCATTTTCTCCAAAACATATGGAGGTAAGGGTGAACCAATTGTTGAAATCGAGATCGAATATTTTATCTTCTGATAAAACAAGTAAGAAGACGAAGAAAAAGACGAATCAAAAAGCTGAAATATCTTTTGAGGATCAAACAAGAAAGATCATCGAACGAAATATTTCAGAAGCAGAATTCTCAGTGCCTGAATTAGCAAAAGAAATGGATATGAGTAATATTCAGTTTTACAGAAAAATGAAGGCCGAAACAGGGATGCCTCCTGTGGAGTTTGTAAGGAATATTCGATTACAAAAAGCTTTGGAGTTACTAAAAACATCAGAATTGAATATTTCTGAAATCGCTTATGAAGTTGGTTTTAATGACCCTCAATATTTCAGGAAATCATTCAAAAAGCAATTTGGTCAGACGCCAACACAGTATCGTAAACCGATTAAAAATTAAACGAAGGATAAATGTATTACAATTTACTGTTGTTATTTTGTTTGTCCTCAATTACATTATTTGCTCAAGAAAAGTCGAAGTGTGTATCAACATATGATGCTGAACTAGGTGAAGAGGTTTATGAATACTTAGATGAACCTGCGACTACTAAAGGTGAATCATCTAAACTTTTTAGAACACTGGTAAAGAATATTAAATATCCTACTGAAGCCAAGAGAATTGGACTTGAAGGTAAATTGTATATTGATTTTGTAGTGACAAAAAAAGGGAAGGTGGCGAATCTAAGAGTAAGTATTGGAGATGTTCCTCTGGATGATACAGAATCTGTTTATCGGGTGCTTTCCAATGAAGAATGGATTATAGGAAAATGTAATGGTAAACATGTAGCTACAAAATTAAAAATTGTAATAACCATTTGCCTAGGATAGAAAGAGGTAAAAGAAAAGGCCCCAATCAAAAAAATGATTGGGGCCTTTATTATAAACAGTTGTGATGATTAGAACATTGGTCCATCAGTAATCATGATGTCATCAACATTCATTTCATATCTTTCTCCATCAATATTACCTGTAGAGAAACCAAATGCTAGATAATCTAATGTACCTGTGAAGTCTGGTTTTTCAGCGTCACCACCCCAGTTACTCCAAGACATTGTACTTAATCTGAAAGTATATAATGTCCATTCTCCATTAGTTTCCACATAGTAATTCTCTCTATCAATATCACTACCAAACTTAGTGTCATTTTGGTAAATCTCGAACTGTAAGTTACCTTTTGCATTACCTGTGTTTACCCAGAATGAAAGGTGTGGATCAGTAACACCAGAAAGGTCTAAACTGTTTGAGTTGTCCATCTTTAATGTACCAGTCCAATTCCATGAAGTAGCACCATCTAAGTTCACATGGATATAATGGTCACCTGCAATTGCAGACATGCTACCACCATCGATACTGTTTGTAGCTCCACCACCATTATCTTCCCAGATATAAGTAGCTGTTTCAAAGTTTTCTAACTCCTTTGCTACGATAACTGGACCATCAGTGATCATAACATTGTCAAGGTTTAAGATATAAGGATTGGCTCCATTACCTTGTTTGTAAGATAATTTCACAAAATCTAATGTACCTTTGATATCTACAGCTTCTAATCCGCCGCCCCAATCAGATAACTCTAACTCTTTTAAGCTAACTGTTACCCATTGCCACTCGTTATTTGTAGCTCTAAATACATAGTTGTCACCTTCGTTACCAGTGTTACTTGCCTTAAAGTCAGCACCGTTTTTGTTTCCATTTTGGCCAATTTCTAATTGGAAATAACCTTGAGAGTTCTCAGAGTTAATTTGGAAGCTTAAGTGTGGATCAGTAAAAGTAACCAAGTCAATCGGCTGACCATAGTATAATTGTCCCATCCAAGAAGTCCAGCCATCACCATCTGCTTTTCTTACTGTTAAGTAGTGATCTCCTCTACCTTTTGAAATACCATTACCAGCATCTAAACCATTTTCAGGAGTAACATCACCTGGTTCATAAGGGTTAACGCCATCTTCAAAATCAAATAGAACTACAGGTTCTACAGGATCAAAGAATTCACCTGCATCCTCAACAGTGATAGATCCAGATTCTGGAACGTTAGATTCAGCATTATATGTTGAAACTTTAATCGTTACTTCATCTGCTAAATCGCTTGGTGCTAAAACGTTAATTTGAGATGCATTGCTATTGATACCATCTACCTCAATAGTGTGGCCACCAACGACAACTTCATAAATTAAATCAACATTTGTTCCTTTGATCGTAAAAACCTGACCTCTTGTGATCAGCGTAGGGTATTCTACATTTTCAGTAAGCGGGTAGATAGGTTCGAACGCACTTTCCGAAAGCACTTCCTGCTTATAAGCATTGACAACTCTTAATTGAGAAGTTTCGAAGATTCTTGGTAGTACTGCATTAATTGTATCCTCTGTAGCACTTACTGTGATTTCAGTACAAGGCGTTTCTCCAATATATACTTTAGCATTTTTAAAGTTTTCACCAACCAAAACGAAAGGCTCACCAATAACGGTAGGATTTTGGATGTTAGAGTCAGCGATTTTTGGTTGAGGGTAGTCAATGTCGTTAGATTGACTGTACTCTTTTTGAGTAGTACAAGCGTTCATTCCGCATAACATTCCAAAGAATGCTATGCCTAATGATGCTTTATGTATTTGATTTTTAATATTCATGATTTGTAATCTCTATAAGTAAGCAAAATTTAGAAAGAGTGCTTAGGATTAATAACCAGGGTTTTGAGTTAATCCAAATGAAGCTACTTCTGCTGCTGGGATAGGTAAAACAGGAACCCCGTTTAGTTTTTTACCTTCCATATTTGAAACAACAGTGCTACCAGTAATTTCATCTCTGTATCCAATGTTGTCTTTCTGAATAGCAGCTTCATAGTTATCTGTTCTTAACAGATCCCATAAACGTAGACCTTCCAATGATAGCTCTACTCTTCTCTCATGAAGAATGGCAGCTAAAAGGTCATTTCCTGAGGCTGTTACTTCTGGTAAAGCCGCTGAATTATCTCTTTCAGTATAATCATTAGATTCCTCAGTCCAACCCTTAGGGTAAGTCATGTTTCTCGCTCTGTCTCTTACTTCGTTTACTCTCTGACGAGCCATTCCTTCATTACCCAAGTGATACGCAGCTTCAGCATTCATCAATAATACATCTGCATATCTTAATTTTCTTTGGTTCTGAGGATTGTCAGATTGCTCATTTGGACGAAGTGCTTGGTCCATTAATACTTTTCTTGGGAAGTAACCAGACAAGAACTGAGAGGCTGATACACCTTGTGCAACACCATGAGCAAATTGTCCATTCTGACCTGCAGTCCATTCTAAACGCGGATCATTTTCTTCAAATTCATCTACCAAATCTTGCGTAGGGTTTAAGAATCCCCAACCCCAACCTTTGATATCAGCAGTACCTCTTGGAGCTGTTAAGATAGGAGAAGTAGAACCTGTGTTTTGGTTGGCCCAACCTGTATTTGAAGTAGTGTGTTGTACTTCAAAGATAGAACCCACACCGTTTTCACCATCTTTTTCAAATACTGTAGCTAAATTAGACGCTAAGCTGTATTGACCTGAGTTGATTACTGCATTAGTTAAATCATATACTTCTTGCCAAGTATTGTCATTAGATTTCCAGATACCAATATCATACATGGATACTCTTGCGTGGTAGGCTAAAGCCGTACCTGATGTTGCTCTACCCAATTCCATTTCAGATCTGTTACCTAACATGCTGGCCGCAGAATCTAAATCTGCTTCGATTTGAGCGATAACATCTTTTACTGGAGTTCTTCCGATAGATCCAATTTCTTCTGGTGAAACTGGAGCCGTAAATAAAGGTACATCACCAAATAATCGTACTAAGTAGAAGTAGCTGTATGCTCTGATAAATAGTGCTTCGCCTACTAATTGATCTCTAGTTTCCTCATCAAAACTAGTAGCAGGAGAGATACCCTGGATCGCTGTGTTGGCTCTGTGAATAGCTTGATAATATGTTTTCCAAGCAGAGTGAGAGGTGGCGTTTACATTTACAGCAGACCATTCTTTCAACATCTGCACATCTTGCATATCGCCAAAGTCAGATCCACCTTTCCAAGAGTTGTCGGTCATTACTTCTCCAAACATCCACTCTTGCATATGAGCAACAACACCTTGATCTTGTGCAATGGCTTGGTAACATGCGTTGACTGCCATTTGAGCATTTTCAAGATCATCATAATATGCCGGAGTATCTACAGCCTGACCTTGTGGCTCTCTATCTAAGAAACTTGAACAGCTATTTCCTAGTGTTAGCATGCTACAACATGCTAGTACATTTATAATATTTTTGAATTTCATTTCTTTTCTACTTTTACGTGATTCCTCTGATTAAAAAGTAACATTCAAGCCTAATGAATAAGTAGTAGATTTTGGATAGTTACCAATATCAACACCTTGTGCTAATGGATCACCGTAATGATCACCTACTTCAGGATCATAACCACTGTAGTTAGTTAGTGTAAATAAGTTATCTACTGAAGCATAAACTCTGAAACGTTGCATGTGTAATTTCTTACAAACATTCTCATTGAAAGAATAACCTAATTGAACGTTTTGTAATCTTAGGTAAGAAGCATCTTCCACATATCTGTCAGAGAATCTACGGTTGTTGTTTGGATCACCCGATACAACTCTTGGTAAAGTACCTTCAGGATTGTTTTCTGGGTGGAAACGGTTATCGTAGTAATTTTTAGTTTGATTTTTCTGAACGTTAGAATCTTCAATCCAGAACTTCTGAATATTGGCTACTTCATTACCATATGAGCCAGTGAAGAATAAGTTCATGTCAAACCCTTTGTACTCTAGTCCAATATTGAATGAACCTGTAAATGTTGGGATAGCAGAACCAAGGTTAGTTTTATCTTCATCATCAATAGTACCGTCACCATTTAAATCGACAAACTTCACATCACCGATGCCAGCATTAGGTTGTAGTGGATTACCGTCTGCATCAACATGTGCATCTAACTCTTCTTGTGATCTAAAGATACCGTCTGTTTTATAACCATAGAAGTAAGCAATTTCTTGTCCTTCTTCGGTTCTTGTAGTATATCCTAACTTGTCAATATAACCACCATCAATGTGACCAGTTTCACCTAAGTCAGTAATTTTGTTATCGATGACTGCGATATTAGCACCAACATTCCATTTTACTTCATGCTCAACATTTCTGTAGTTGATGGCGAATTCAAAACCTTTGTTTTGCATAGTACCTACGTTGACATTTGGAGAGTTTGCACCTACATAGTCAGGAACAGGCTGTGGAACCACCATGTCTTTAGTATCCTTAATGAAGTATTCTGCACTTACAGTAATCTTGTCGTTTAAGAATCCTGCATCTACACCAAAGTTGGTCATTTGTGCAGATTCCCATCTTAAATCAGGGTTAGACATTGTTGTTGGAATACGACCTTCAACGACATTACCATCAACCACATATCTTAAGTTGTTTGTTACCGTTGATAAGTAATCATTGTTACCTGCAGAAGATTGATTACCTACTTCACCCCAACCAGCTCTCAGCTTAAGTTGTGAGACAATTTCAGAAGTTTGTAAGAAATCTTCTTCTTTGATATTCCATCCTGCAGAGAATGATGGGAAGAATCCCCAACGGTTACCTTCTGCGAATTTTGATGAACCATCTGCTCTAAATGTGGCTGTCAATAAATACTTGTTGTCGTAGCTATAGTTAGCTCTAGCAAAATACGATTGTAATGAATTGGCTCCTTGTGAAGAGGTAGCGAAATAATCAGCACCTTTTGCAGCACCTAAATATCTCATGTTTTCATTGAAAGGAACATCATAACCTGTAGCCATAATATTGTTGTAGCTGAAGTATTGCATCTCCATACCTACCATTGCTCCGAAGTTGTGATTTCCAATACTTTTCGTATAGTTAGCATAGTTAGACCAAACCCAGTCAAACTTGTTGTTTCTATGTTCATCCAACTGAGAAGTCATTCTTTGTTCTTCATTCGAAACAAAGAATTCAGGGTAGTACATCTTTTGTTGTTGGTTTCTATAATCCACACCAAAGTTGGATGTTAACGTTAGGTCTTTCGTTGCTTTAGCATTCAAAGAGAAGTTACCAACGATTCTGTTATCCCAAGAACGTTTGTATTGTTCTTGCTCTGCCATTCTTGCAGGGTTGTTGTTATAAGACCAAGTTGCTCTAGCATAAGATCCATCAGGGTTATATACTGGAGTAATTGGGTCTGTCCATAATGCTTGAGTTAGCGGACTTGAATAAACATCATTCAAGTTTGTAAGAGAGTAATTTGCGTGTGTATAGGCAATGTTTTGTCCAAAGTTTAACCAATCGTTGAATTTATGTGTGTTGTTGAACTTCACAAAGAATTTCTCCAAGTCAGTTCCTTTTAATATCCCTTCATCTTTCACATAAGATGTAGAGAAATTGAATTGATTCTTTTCAGAACCACCGTTAATTCCTAAGTTGTAATTTTGGAAAGATCCTTCTCTTAATAATTCATCTTGCCAGTCAGTACCTTTATAGTTACCATTTGCTACATATTTTAATTGCTCATACTCATCTGTACCTTCAGCAAATCTGTTGGCTTCTAATCCCATCTGAGCATATTCTGATGCATTAGCCATCTCAATAGTGTTAGACGCTTGCTTAACACCAGTTTGTGCATTAAATGTATACGTTACTTTATCTTGTACTTTACCTTTCTTTGTGGCAATTAAAATAACACCATTGGCACCTCTTGAACCATATACTGCAGTTGCCGAAGCATCCTTTAGTACTTCCATAGATTCAATATCTTGAGGAGCAATGTGCGAAATGTCTTGCATTGGGAAACCATCAACTACATATAAAGGATCTGAGTTGTTGATCGTACCAATACCTCTTACTCTTACTTTTGATCCTGAGGCAGGGTTACCAGAGTTGGTTACTTGTACACCTGGTACACGACCTTGAAGGGCTTTGTTTACATCCTCAGTGGCTATAACAGTCAATTCATCCGTTTTTACGGTCGAAACTGAACCTGTTACATCACTCTTTTTAGCAGTACCATAACCGATAACAACTACTTCTTCTAATTCTTCTAGGTCTACTTCCATATTAATCTTGAACTCTGTCTGAGTACCTACATTAATATTTTGACTTATATAGCCAATAGAAGAAATTGCTAATACTGTATCATTAGTTTTTACGTTTAACTGAAATTTACCATCAAAGTCGGAGATTGTTCCAATAGTTGTTCCTTTAATAGTGATGTTCACCCCTGGAAGAGGACTACCTGTTTCATCTGATACGCTACCTTTTATTGTTCGTTCTTGTGCGTAGGCACTTATTGAAAATGTAATAGCGATGAACAGCAGAAAAAAATTTTTTAAGATCTGCATGACTATCTTTTATTGTTTAGTTGTTGTTCTATCTAAATGACTTTAGTAAAACATAAATTAAAAATAACCGCGGCGTTATGTTACAAATGTAGGGTAGACACTAATTACTTCAGAGGTTGATTTTTGACAAAAAGGAGTCTGAAAAAATATTTTTTTATCAGGGGAGAAATTTTAAATAGGGAAAAAAATTACATTTTTGATGAAAATTTACCCCTACTTGAAAGTGTCGGAAGTGTTTATCATTTATCCTTCTTTTTAACCTTGAATGCATTAGCGAAATTTTCGAATCTTACCCGTTAATTTATGATGATAGTTGTTTCATTTCATATATTTTTTGATGAAAAAGGAACTTTTTTATGTGATTCATATTCTTCAAATATTATACCTAATTGATGAAAAAATCTACTAATAATGCTCATTTAAGCTAAATAGAGAAGGTTTATGATTAAAAAGTGCCTAAATGCTATTTGTCGAATTAAGTAGTATTTGTTCATAGGCCTTATCAAAATTAAAAATCTCCATATCGTCCTTTAATTGTATCAAGTACATTTGAGGTATAACCATTTGGAAGTTTTTAAAATCTATCTCTGAAATGAAGAATATATATACATACATAGTGATCATTTTTTACTCTTTGTGTGTAGTGTCATGTTCTTCAAATCAAAAGAAAGTAGTGATAGAAAAAAAAGAGATTCCAAATGTAATTATTACCACAGACATTAATAATAAGGATTATTCCATTACAGATGAACATGCATTTTTATACTTATTATGGTACCTAAATAATGTTAGTGTTCAATCAGTAATGCTAGATGAATACAATGATTATGGTCTTGAAATCTTAAATAATATTATACAGTGTTATGCTCAAGATTATAAGAACCAGAGTTATTCATTTGAAGCTAGGAATTTTCCTTCGCCAGATGATCTTAAGAAGACTATTCTTACAGATAAAGAAAAGGGGATTAAAAAGGTCATCCGACAGATAAGACAAAGTAACGATTCACCAACATATTTCCTAGTACTTGGGAGTATGAAGACGGTGAAAGAAGTTCTTTTTAGAGCACCGGATTTGGCAAAGAAAGTAAGAGTTATCTCCGTTGCTTCAGGAATTAAACCTCCTGATGAAGATGTTTGTGGGAACCTGAACTGGAATGGTTGGGGAAGAACGGAAATCTTTGAAAGGTTTACAGAACTATGGTGGATAGAAAACGATTGGGCATTTAAAGGAATCTCAGAAGGAGAGGAATCGAACAAGTTGTATAAAGAAGTGATCCATTTCGGAGCGATGGGTAAATATCTTTCTGAAAAGGAGAACACTTTTTTCAACTTAGAAGAAGCTATTCCATTTATGTTTCTCATCGATCCACAAGTAAATACCAAGTATCCAGAATTTGGAGGATGGACCGGGAATTACATCAAACCATTTCCGGTAGAACGTCCAAACTATTGGGTAGACAGAGCAAATACCAAAAAATGGAATTATCAAAAACCATGTAATACTTGGGACCTTGCTTTTCAGGTGTTGAATGAACGAAAAATGAGCATTGTTGATCGTAGGGACGACATGTCAACTTCACTATTATCTAATCTAAACAAACTGTATTCCTCAAATAAATAAAAGAGGAGTGAACGAAATTTTTTAAAATTCAGAATAATGAAAACACAGAATTTAATCGCTTTATTTCTGTTTTGTTTTATATCTATTGGTAGTACAAATGCTACTGATAAGGAAAATGAACCAAAACTAAATGATAAAAAAGCAACTAAAGCAACCAACGCATTATACCAAAAATTATCTCAGGTATCGGCTGAAGGTAAAACAATTTTTGGGCATCAAGATGATTTAGCATATGGATACCATTGGTGGGGCAATGGGTCTGACGTAAAGAATGTAACAGGTGATTATCCAGGTCTTTACGGATGGGACATGGGTGAAATTGGAAATGATAAAAATTTAGATGGTGTTTTATTTAGTGACATCAAGAAATATATCAAAGAAGCTTATGCTAGAGGAGGCATGACAACTTTGTCATGGCATATGATTAACCTTAAGGCAAAAACAAGTTCATGGGACACCACAAGGGTTGTTGATGAAATGCTTAAAGGAGGAAAATATCATGAAGACTTCTTAAAGAAACTAGATCTATTCGCAGATTTTGTCAATGACTTAGAGATTGATGGAGAAAAGATTCCTGTACTTTTTAGACCTTGGCATGAACATAACGGATCATGGTTCTGGTGGGGAGGTAAAAATGTCACTGAAGAGGATTACAAAAGCTTATGGCAGTTTACTGTAAAGTACTTAAGAGATAAGAAAAAAATACACCACCTGATTTATGTGTACTCTACGGATGCTTTTCAAACGGAAGAGCAATACCTAGAAAGATTCCCAGGTGATGAATATGTAGATGTATTAGGTTTTGACGATTACGGTGCATTTAGAGAAAATGCTACACCAGAAAGAGAAGCTTGGGTGATCAATGAATTGGAAATTGTAGCCAAGCTTGCAGATAAGAAAGGTAAAGTTTGTGCCTTTTCAGAGTCTGGCCTTGAAGCCGTAACTGATGACACTTTCTTTACTGAAAAACTACTTCCAAAGTTAAACCATAATGAATGGACAAAGAAGGCAGCTTATATGATGCTATGGAGAAATGCGAATTATGAAAAAGAACAAAGAGACCATTTCTATGTGCCTTATAAAGGACATTCTTCAGCAAGTGATTTTATAAAATTTGTTGAAGACCCAAGCATCCTTTTAGAGTCTGAATTATCTAAAATGAAAGTAAACTAATTCATTATGCAACTCGAAGTATTAGACTTGATCATCATAGGTTTATACCTGCTTTCAACAGTAGTAATTGGTATCTACCTTAAAAAACAAGCCTCAAAAAATATGGAATCTTATTTCCTAGGAGGCAACTCATTACCATGGTATATGCTGGGTTTATCCAATGCATCTGGGATGTTTGATATCTCTGGTACCATGTGGATGGTATATCTATGTTTTGTATATGGATTGAAAAGTGTTTGGATCCCGTGGCTATGGCCTGCATTTAACCAGATTTTCCTGATGATTTATTTATCTATTTGGTTGCGTAGATCAAACGTATTAACTGGTGCAGAGTGGATTAGAACAAGATTTGGTGATGGTACCGGTGGAAAATTATCACACATGGTTGTTGTGTTTTTCGCCATCCTGAGCTGTTTAGGTTTTCTGTCTTATGGTTTTATTGGTATTGGTAAATTTATCGAGATCTTCATACCATGGTCATATGTTGGGCAGTTTATGCCATTTGATCTAACGGCAGAGCAAGTACCTTATGTTTATGGTATTCTGTTTACAACTATCGCTACGTTTTATGTAGTTATGGGAGGTATGCTTTCAATTGTTTGGACAGACGTTTTACAATTTGGTATCATGACTGTTTCTGCGATCGTTATTGCAGGCATTGCAATGTTCCAAGTAGATGCAGATACGTTAATGGGTATGGTACCAGAAGGATGGAACTCTCCATTATTCAATTATGATTTACATATGGATTGGTCCGCTTATATCCCTTCCGTAAATGATAAAATTTCAAACGATGGCTTTTCACCATTTTCTATCTTCTTTATGATGATGTTGTTTAAAGGATTCTTTGCATCGATGGCTGGTCCAGCACCAAACTTTGATATGCAAAAGATTTTATCGACAAAGTCGCCAAAGGAAGCTGCAAAAATGAGTGGTTTTGTATCTGCAGTTATGTTCTTACCAAGATACTTAATGATAGGTGGGTTTACCATCTTAGCTGTAGTATACTTTAGTGGAGATATTAATGCTGCCGGATCAGGTTTTGATTTTGAAAATATCTTACCAATGGCCATTAAAGAATTTGTTCCTTCAGGGCTTATGGGATTATTATTAGCAGGTTTATTGGCTGCTTTTATGTCAACCTTCGCTTCTACGGTGAATGCCGCTCCAGCTTATTTAGTGAATGATATTTACTTAAGATATATCAACCCTAATGCAAGTGGTAAACTACAAATGAGAGCAAGTTATATCATATCAGCTTCAGTAGTAGTTTTAAGTACTATTATTGGTTTATATGTTGAGGATATTAATTCTGTATTACAATGGATAGTTTCTGCACTGTATGGTGGTTATATTGCTGCTAACTTCTTAAAATGGCATTGGTGGAGATTTAATGGTCATGGATTCTTCTGGGGTATGGCAGCAGGTATTGCCGCGTCAATGGTTTTCCCATTAGTGTTTAAAGAAACTTTAGAGTTGTATTACTTCCCATTACTCTTTGTTGTTTCATTAATCGGTTCTGTTGCAGGTACTTTACTGACAGCTCCAACAGAAGAAAAAACGCTAATGAACTTCTACAAGTCGGTAAAACCTTGGGGTTTCTGGGGGCCAATAAAGCGTAAAGTGATGGAGAAAGATCCAAGCTTTGAAAGTAATAAAGATTTCAAAAAAGACATGTTCAATGTTGTAACGGGTATCGTATGGCAGTCAATGCTAACACTATTGCCTCTATACATTGTGATCAAGGAGGAAATGGGAATTCTTTCAACTGCAGCCATCTTAATTATTACCACGCTAATCCTTAAGAAAAATTGGTACGATAAGTTGCCTGAAGAACCAATAAAGGTTCCTGAAAATAAAGAAGAAAAAGAACTAGTATCAGCCAACTAAAATATTGCTTTTAAGAAGCAATAGGGAGATATAAAGTAGAATAAATTACAAACGAAGTAGAGAGTACAAAATATTATCAAGATGAATTTTAAAGAGAAATTAGTCGATATAATTGAAAAACAAGAAGTATTACTAAGCAAGAAAAATACTCCTTCAGAAGCATATAATGGTATTTTTACGAAATATAAACATCCAATTATTACTGCAGAACATACACCTGTATATTGGAGATATGATCTAAATGAAGCGACGAACCCATTATTACAAGAGCGTATTGGAATGAATGCTACTTTCAATGCTGGTGCAATCCGCTTCAATGGGAAATATGTACTAATGGTAAGAGTAGAAGGTGTGGATAGAAAATCATTCTTTGCCGTTGCAGAAAGTGATAATGGTATCGATAATTTCAGATTTTGGGATAAACCAGTTTTAATGCCTGAAACGGATGAACCGGATACTAACGTTTACGATATGCGTTTAACACAACATGAAGACGGTTGGATCTATGGTATTTTCTGTACAGAAAGAAAAGATCCTAATGCACCATCAGGAGATACATCTTCTGCCGTAGCTGCGGCAGGTATTGTTCGTACTAAAGACTTGGTAAACTTCGAACGTCTTCCAGATTTAATCTCTTATTCTGGTCAACAAAGAAATGTAGTATTGCACCCAGAATTTGTAGAGGGTAAATATGCTCTTTACACTAGACCTCAAGACGGGTTTATAGATACGGGTTCTGGAGGCGGAATTGCCTGGGGGTTAACAGACTCAATGGAAAATGCCGAGGTAAAAGAAGAGGTTGTGATTGAACCGAAAGTGTATCACACCATTAAAGAAGTAAAAAACGGACAAGGACCGGCTCCAATCAAAACTTCAGAAGGTTGGTTGCATCTAGCACATGGTGTTAGAAATACTGCAGCAGGTCTTCGTTATGTATTGTATATGTTTATGACTTCTTTGGAAGATCCAACAAAAGTAACACATCGTCCGGGTGGACATTTTATTGCTCCATTAGGAGAGGAAAGAGTTGGCGATGTTTCTAATGTAGCTTTTGCAAATGGTTGGATTGCAGATGAAAGTGGAGAAGTGAAAATATATTATGCGTCATCCGATACTAGAATGCATGTGGCGACTTCTACTGTAGCACAGTTAATAGACTATTGTAAGAATACTCCCAAAGATGGTTATCGTTCAGTAACATCAGTGCAGACGATTCATGATATGGTCGATCAGAATGAAAAAATGATAGACGAATTGGGACTTACTATTCCTAACAGACAAACTGTTTAAATGATAAGAAGAGAGAGGTGAGAGGTATAGTTGCAAGTTTCATTAAATCTCACCTCTTTTTCTTCTTGTGTCCCTTATTAAAATTAGATTATTTATAGATAGTTAAGGGTTTTATATACTACAGAATACATCAAAATAACATCATCAAATTTCCATCAAATGAATAGAGAGTCATTCAAAATATCGCTAGAAAAAGAACTTAAGGATGGTATTTTAAACTATTGGTTGTCAAATACAATTGATCATAAAAATGGAGGTTTTTTTGGCCAGATTACTTATGATAATATAGTACACAAAGAAGCCGACAAAGGATCGATTATGCATGCAAGAATCTTATGGACATTTGCAGCAGCATATAACCAATTGAAAAATGATAAGTACTTGGAATTATGTGATTATGCCTATGACTACATTAAGAAGGTATTTATCGATAAAAATCATGGTGGTGTTTATTGGATGGTTGATTATTTAGGTAATAAGGTAGATGGAAAGAAACAAATTTATGCGAATGCATTTGTGATCTACGCCTTTTCTGAATATGCAATTGCAAAAGGTATTCAAGAACCATTAGACCTGGCAATGGACCTCTTTCATAAAATCGAAGAACATGCTTTTGATAAAGAATTAAATGGTTATTTCGAAGCATATTCTGAAGAGTGGGTTTTGATGGAAGATTTACGACTTAGCGAGAAAGACAAAAACGAAAAGAAAACAAATAATACGCACTTACATATATTAGAAGCCTATACCACATTATTTAAAGCAACTAAAGATAAACAGGTAGGACAACAGTTGAAAAACTTAATTGTACTATTCTTGGATACTATCTTGGATTCTAATACCTTCCATTTTAAATTATTTTTTGATGAAAACTGGACACTTAAATCTGATGAAATTAGCTATGGTCATGATATAGAAGGAGCATGGTTAATTCAGGAAGCAGCTCAAGAGCTGGGTGATGTGACACTATTAGAAAGAGTAAAGGATACAGCAGTGAAAATTGCAGATGTTACTTTAGCTGAAGGTATTGCAGAAGATGGAGCCATCGTCAATGAAGGTGACCCGACGGGTATCACAGATACAGACCGACATTGGTGGCCACAGATTGAAGCGATGGTAGGTTTTATCAATGCTTATGAAAATACAGATGATGAAAAGTATCTAATTGCAGCCCATCGTTTGTGGGAATATTCGATAGAACATTTAGTCAATAAAGAATTTGGCGAATGGTGGTGGAGAGTTGATGAAAATAATACACCTAATTTAGAAGAAGATAAAGTAGGCCCATGGAAAGCACCATATCATAATGGTCGCGCATGTTTAGAAGGTATAAAACGATTTGAAAAATTAGCACAAACAACATCAATAAAATGAAAGAAATTAAATTACTCTTAAAATACATGATACTGCTTGTAGTAGTGGCATCATGTTCAAAACCAACTCAAGAGCAAAGTACTTCCTTAAATAACAACTTTGTTACGGTACAAAATGGTGCCTTTTTTCTAAATGGGAATCCCTATTATTTTATGGGAGCGAATTATTGGTATGGAATGAATATCGGTATGGAAAAAGGTGGCGACCGTCAACGTCTGATCAATGAATTGGATCAGATGAAAAATATGGGGATCACTAACCTGAGAATTTTAGCTTCTTCAGAAGGTGATGAAAACCAGTCCTTTCAAGTACACCCAACAATGCAAACGGCTCCGGGTGAATACAATGAAGATGTATTTGTTGGTCTAGACTTTTTACTTCAGGAGATGGGGAAAAGAGATATGAAAGCCGTTATGGTATTAAATAACTTTTGGACTTGGTCTGGAGGAATGCCTCAATATCTACAATGGTCTGGAAAAGGAGCTATTCCTTATCCTCAAATTTCAAAAGAATGGAACAAATTTACGGACTACTCTAAACAGTTCTACTCTGATGAAAAAGCCTTAAAAATGTTTGATGACCATTTGAGAGTACTGATCAATAGAAAAAATTCTTTAACAGGTTTGGCCTATAGTGAAGACCCGACCATTATGTCTTGGCAACTTAGTAATGAGCCAAGAGGGTATAGTGAAGTGGAAGCGTATCATAAATGGATTAAAGCTACTGCAACGCTTATTAAGGAACTTGATCCAAACCATTTAGTATCATTGGGTTCTGAAGGAGACTCCCCAGGTCCTGATGCGGGTATCAGCCTTCTAAAAGATAATGTGATCGATGAAATTGATTATGTAACCATACATATTTGGGCTCAGAATTGGGGTTGGTACGATCCTGCACACCCAGA
This sequence comes from Flammeovirga agarivorans, assembly GCF_012641475.1. NCBI lineage: Bacteria > Pseudomonadati > Bacteroidota > Cytophagia > Cytophagales > Flammeovirgaceae > Flammeovirga > Flammeovirga agarivorans. Next base: position 206,466 of record NZ_JABAIL010000006.1, read on the forward strand.
AGAAAAGTTTGAAGAGACAAAGAAAAAAGTCACTACTTATTTAACAAAACATATCCAAGACGCTAAACAGTTAGGAAAACCTGCAGTATTGGAAGAGTTTGGGATTGCTAGAGATAACGATGACTATTCACCTACAGCGACAACGGTCTGGAGAGATAAATATTATCAATTTGTATTTAATGAAGTCGTAAAACATGCACAGGAAAACGCTCCTATCTATGGTATGAATTTCTGGGCTTACTCAGGGGGAGGACGTCCAGCAGCACCAAAAGAATTTTGGAAAAAAGGAGATGACTTTATTGGAGATCCTCCACATGAACCACAAGGTTGGTATGGAGTTTATGATAAAGACCAAAGTACTATTCAGGTGATTAAGGAGTATGCTAAGAAAATGAATGTACTGTCTACTAAAGTGGTAGCTGAAAATGTAACTCAATAATGAAGACAGTAATAAAATATATTTTTGGTTGTTATCTCTTGGGTATTTTGTTTCCAACATTTGCCCAAGAGAAAAGACCTCCCAATGTCATTTTGATATTAACCGATGATCAAGGATGGGGCGACTTTTCTTACACAGGAAATGAGTTTCTGAAAACACCTCACTTTGATCAGATGACAGAAGAAAGTGCCGTATTGGATCACTTTTATGTCAGTCCTGTTTGTGCACCAACAAGAGCAAGTGTATTAACAGGTAGGTACCACTTAAGGACAGGTGTGTCGTTTGTGACGAGAGGTAGGGAAAATATGAGAGCAGAGGAAATAACCATTGCCGAAGCATTTAAATCAGCAGGTTATGCCACAGGCTGTTTTGGAAAATGGCATAATGGAGCTCATTACCCTGAAAATCCCCAAGGACAAGGTTTTGATACTTTCCTTGGGTTTACCTCCGGTCATTGGAGTAATTACTTTGATACACAATTGGAGAATAATGGAGAAATGGTAGAGACAAAGGGATACATCACTGATGTTTTGACCGATGCGACGATCGAATTTATTGAAAAAAATAAAGATCAACCATTTTTTGCATATGTACCGTTTAATGCTCCTCACACTCCATACCAAGTACCAGATAAGTACTATGATCTTTATAAAGACATTGATTTTGGGTATAGCGAAAAGCAAAATAAGAAGATTGCCACTATTTATGGAATGTGTAAAAATGTGGACGATAATCTTGGAAGAATTCGTCAGTACTTAAAAGAGAACAATTTAGAAGAAAATACAATTGTTTTGTTTTTGTCTGACAATGGCCCTCAAGGAGATCGTTACAATGGTCCATGGAGAGGAGGAAAAACATCAGTACATGAAGGAGGCTCATTGGTTCCTTGTACTATTCAATGGAAAGGAAAGATACCTTCATCTGTAAAAACACAATCAACGGCTCATATTGATCTTATGCCTACACTAATTGGGTTAGCTGGTATTGAGAAATCTCAACAAATCCAATTTGATGGGATAGATTTGAGCGAGTATTTATTAGACTCCAAAGCAGTTATTGAAGACCGAAATCTATATACACATATGACGGGATTTGAAATAACGGCAGAAAGAGGTGCAGTGAGACAGGGAAATTATAGGTTTACGACAGAATTTGGAGAGAAAGGATTGTATAATCTTAAAGAAGACCCTTCTGAGAAAAAGAACCTAATAGACCAATTACCTAATAAATCTAAGGAACTAGAAAATGCATTTCTAGATTGGTACAAAGATGTTACGGCTTCAGGTTTTTCAGATTTACGAATTCCTATGGGATACTCTGAAAGTAAAAGAGTAGTGCTAGCTGCTCACGAAAGTAGCTCTAAGGGTGATTTAAAATTTAAAGCTAACGTAAACGGTTGGGCACATGATTGGTACTTAGTCGATGGCTATGCTGAAATCCAATGGCCTATTGCTATCGTACAACCTTCAACTTTTCATTTACAATTAAAGTACGCTGGAGACGTAGTAAAAGGAGATATTATAGAAGTGACAATTGGTCATCAAACGATAAAGAAAAAAATCAGAAAAAATTATACTCCGACACCATTACCAACTCCGGATAGAGTAATGAGAGAACAGGAGGCAAAAGAACAAACTTGGGGAACTCTAGACCTTGGGAAGGTATCCTTACCTGAATTAGGAAAAACTACCTGTGAAATAAAAATACAGAAAGTGAATAAAGGAACTCTTGAGGTGAAAGAATTGATCACAAGAAGAATAGATACGCTGTAAAGCTAGCTGTATCAGGAAAGAAAACAATCAGATATGATTTTTTAAACTAAACATAATTTAAAATATTTTTCACTTGGATTATGAGAAAAAAGATGAATACATACTTATTATTACTTTTTCTAGGGTTGATAAGTTGTTCGACAGAAGAACCAACAGATACCCCAGAAACTACTATGGGAAACTTGACGCTCTCTGTCGCTATCGATGAACAAGTTGATGAACAAAGCTCTCAGCGTCAAAAGGAAGAAACATTGGACATGAAAATCGATATCGTTGATGTTGATGGCAAGACAGTGGATTCTTACGCATCAATAAATGAATTACCAGAGGAGATCGAATTAGCAACAGGTGTATATACTGCACAAGGAGTAAGCACATCATCTAAACAATTGGGTTTTGATGATCCTCAATATGGTGGTACTTCAGAGGATTTTTCGATCCAATCCGATCAATTAACTGCAGTGAGTTTATCATGTAATCTTCAGAATACAATGGTTTCTGTAGCCTATTCAGATGTGGTAAAAAATCAGTTTTCGGTATATTCTTCTGTTGTAAAATCTTCTTTTGGAGAGTTAGCGTTCGAACAAGGCGAAACTAGATCAGGTTACTTTAGATCGAGTGGAAGCTTAACAGTAAATTCAACGATAGGAGAAGGAAATAGCCAGTTGAATGCAGAAGTAACAATTGATAATATCCAACCTACAACACATTACACTGTAACTATTGATGTGGATACAGGTACAGGAAAATTAGTAATTACTGTTGATGAAACTGTACTTGATGGTGGTGAAAAAGATATTGTAATTACTCCAGTAGAGGGAGAAGAAAGACCAGATTACAACACATCTATTGGTTTCTTTACTAAAGATGGAAAATTATACGATGCCAATGGAGTAGAATTTATTGCTAGAGGCCTTAACAATGCTCACTTCTGGTTCGATAACGGAGGAAGAGAATTGGCATTAGATGCGTTGACTCCAATTGCGGCCTATCACTCAAATGCAGTACGATTGGTTTGGCAAACAAACTATGAAGCTAAAAACTGGAACAATGTTGAAGAAAGTGTTCAACTAAGAAAGTTGATCACAACAACGATCGATAAAGGTATGGTGCCAATGATCGAATTACATGATGTAACAGGAGATGAAAGTAAGGAAAACTTATTAAAAATGGCCGAATTTTATGTCAGAGCAGATATTCTTGCAGTGATGAAAGAGTTCGAAAGTATCCTTCTAATTAACATCGCAAATGAATGGAGTGGTAAAACAACTACATATAGAGATGCTTATAAAGAGGCGGTGACCATGATGAGAAATGCAGGCCTTAAACATACCATCGTTATTGATGCAAGTGGCTGGGGACAAGACATGACACCGATTTTTGATTATGGACAGGAAATCATCGATAATGATCCTCAGAAGAATATTCTGTTCTCTGTTCACATGTACCAAAGTTATAGAAATGAAGTGACCATTACTTCAAACCTTGAGAAAGCAGTTGAAATGAAATTGCCATTGATTGTTGGTGAATTTGGTTTCCAACATGGTGGAACTCCAGAAGCACCAATTCAGATTCCATATGAACATATTCTTTCAGAGTGTGAACGCTTAGGAATCGGATGGTATGCCTGGTCATGGAAAGGAAATTCTGGAGGAGTAGAATACTTGGACCTTTCTGAAGATTGGGAAGGTACTACACTAACAGATTGGGGTGATGGTATTGTAAATGATGTCAATGGCCTAAAGAATACATCGAAGAAAGTATCAGTGATTAACTAATTGAAACAATGAAAAACATGAAAAAATTATTTATCACAGCACTTGTAAGTGTACTATTTTTCAGTTGTACTACTTCAGATGAAAAAGAAAATGAAGTACATCATGGACAGTTGGTTATTCAGCTTTCGAGTAACCAGAGAAGTTTGGAAGAGGTAGAAGAATATGGATTATCTATAGTAAATGCAGAAGGTGAGGCAGTTATTGTTTATGACAAAGTTGCTGATGCACCAGCCTCTATTGACTTAGCAGTGGGGAGCTATACTGTAAAAGTATACAGTGCAGAGGAGAAACCTCCTTTTTCTTTCGATGCACCATATTTCTATGGAGAAGAAGCATGTGTGATTGAAAGTGGTCAGGAGACTTCTGTAAGCATTGACTGTAAGATGGAACATGTTAAACTAACATTAGCGTATTCATCTGAAATTACAAATAATGCAAAATCTTATTCGTCTGTTATTGAATCTTCTAATGGACAAATTACAATAGATGAAGAAACATCAAACACTGTATATGCAGAGCGTTCTGCATTAATCATATCAACAACAATAGAGGAACAAGACGGAACTGTTTTGACAGGTAAACAGGTGATTTCTGGGTTAGAAAATCAAACGGAATATTTAATAAATATTTCTTACTAACTACTACTAAGTATAAACCAAAAAATAGAAAAGCTATCCCGTTTGGGGTAGGCTTTTCTCTACTATCAATTCACAACTAACGATTATCCACAACAAAACTTTTTAGTGAAATGAAAAAAATTATTTATACATCGATACTGTTACTTTTTTTTAGTATTACATATTCTCAGGATAAAATTTTTCACCATATCAATGAGAATTCAGGTTTAACAAATAAGGTAGTTAAAGACCTTATCAGGGATAAAAAAGGCTTTTTATGGGCAGCAACACAAAACGGGCTGCACCGCTATGATGGATATAAAATGAAGGTGTATAGAACTTCATCTTCAGATCCGAATTTTGCACTTTCTAGTAATGACATTAATGTCTTAATGGAAGACAACGAACAGCGTTTGTGGGTAGGTACTACAACCAACTTACACATGATGAATGCTGATGGAGAATCATTTATAAAATTAATGGATAAATCACCTTTTGGTGAAGAGGCTTTTGTGTTTGAAATCACTTCGATTATTCAAGACAAAGACGATGATATTTGGGTAGGAACAAAAGGAGCAGGTTTATATAAGTTTAATGAAGATGGTGAACTATTGGTTCATTATTTATCAAATAAAGAAAGTAGGTACTTGTCTACTATCAATGCGTTAGCCGAGGACAAAAACGGAAATATTTGGATTGGTCATGATGAGTTGAACATTAGTGTTTTTGATAGAGAAAACGGGGCGTTTTCAATGATCCGTTTGGACCAAAATCAAAGTCACTTTGTGAATAATAATGCTAGTGATATTACTAAAATAATCGTCACAGAAAATAAAGGAATATTAGTGGGGACGTTGCAAAATGGCCTCTTTTCAATTCACCCACAAACCAAAGAGATAGATTATTTATATACCATAAATAAAACCCTAAAGCACCCATCTATCCAAGATATTGTTGTCGATAATTTTAGACAAGTTTGGGTGGCAACTTCTGATGGGTTACACCTATTATCATCATATAGTGATAAGGTGACGAAGATATACAGAAATGATGATCTAAATAAAAAGAGTATTGCATCGAATGCCTTGAAGTCTCTTTGTTATGATCAACAGAATATTTTATGGGTTGGTGTTTCGGGAAAAGGTATTGATTACATAGAACCAAACTTTAAGAAATTCAACACTTACAAAAGAGAGGTGATGAATTACAATAGTCTTAAGCACACAACAGTGCAAACTATTTTTGAAGATAGTAAAAAGAACTTGTGGTTTGGTACAAGTGGTGGTGGTGTATCTTTCTTAAATACAAAAACAGGAAAATACGAACACTATACCCCAGAAAAAGGAAATCCAGATAAGTTACAAGAGTGGTCAGTTTTTTCTATTTATGAAGACCACCAAGGAAATATTTGGGTCGGTTCGTATTTAGGTGGTTTAGCAAAATTCGATACCAAAACTAAAAAGTTTAAGACCTACAAAAATAATTCTTGGGATAAGTCAAGCCTACCTCATGATGACGTTAGAGATATTTTTGAAGATAGTAAAAACCAATTGTGGGTGACTACAAATGGAGGCGGTGTTGCTATTTTTGATAGAGAGCAAGAAACTTTTAAAGTATTTCAGAGAGAACATAACAAAGGAGCTGAAACGTTATCGAGTAATTGGACTCTCAATGTTTATGAAGATTCAAGAGGTTGGATTTGGGTAGGAACATATGGAGGATTATCTATTTATTACCCTAATGAAGACCGTTGGATTAACTTTATGAATGATAAAGATGATCCCAAGTCTTTATCGCACAACTGGGTATATGCAGTCCACGAAGATAAAGAGGGCAATATTTGGATTGGTACCGCTGGAGGTTTGAATAAGATTGATGAAGAAAAGATGTCATCACCGATCAAAGAATATACCTCAGATCTTATGAGTTTATACTCTGAAAAAGAAGGACTGATGAGCAATAGTATTCATGGTATTTTAGAAGACCAAAAAGGCAACTTATGGTTGAGCTCTAACTCTGGTATTACAAAATTTAATGTAGATGAAAATTCATTCCGTCATTTTACCAAAGACGATGGATTACAAGGCAATGAGTTTATACCCATGTCTTATATGAAAACAGCAAAAGGGAAACTTATTTTTGGTGGAAATAACGGTGCCAACGAGTTTTTACCCAAAGAGATTAATATCAATCCTTTTTCTCCTAAAGTAGTACTCACAGGATTTTCACTTTTTAATCAAGAAGTAAAAGCCAGTACTAACTCACCCATTCTATCAAGAGATATAACAAGTACAGATGAGATCGTTTTGAACCATGATCAAAATGTATTGACATTCAGTTTTGTAGCCCTAAATCTAATTTCACCAGAGAAAAACCAATATGCATATAAAATGGATGGTTTTGATAAGGATTGGAATTATGTTAATCATAAAAGAGAGGCAATTTATACTAACCTCGATCCGGGTGATTATATTTTTATGGTAAAAGGAACCAATAATGATGGCTTATGGAGTGAGGATGAACAAGAAATCCTACTAACTATTTATCCTCCATATTGGCAGACTTGGTGGTTTAGACTTTCAGTATTTCTATTGTTGGTATTAACGATCTACTTAGGGTATAAATGGAAAGTTAGAGCTTACAAGAGAGAACAACAGGTTTTGGAAAATACTGTAAATGAAAGGACTGCGGAACTTGCTGAAAGAAATGATGATCTTTTAATGATCAACGAGGAAGTTCAGCAACAAGCGGAAGAACTTGAAATGCAGAGGGACAACCTTTCGAACACCAATAAGTTGATTTCAGAACGAAACATTGAACTAAATAAAAAGAACACTGAGATTTCGACTTTATTGGATCAGTTAAAAGTGGCCAATGGGGAGATTTCATTAAAAAACAGACATATAACAGATTCCATTCGTTATGCTCAAACAATGCAGGAAGCGATTCTTCCATTAACAGGACAGTTTTCGCAGTTCTTTACGAATCACTTTATTCTTTTTAAACCAAAAGACATAGTCTCTGGAGACTTCTATTGGTTAAGTGCAAAAGATACCGAAAACAGACTTTTTGTAGCAGTTGTGGACTGTACCGGACATGGTGTTCCAGGGGCTTTTATGTCGATGATCGGCATGTCTTTATTGAATAAAATTGTCAACGAGAACAATATTAGTTCTCCTGCATTAGTCTTAAAAAAATTAGACGAAGGGATCAGAAAAGCATTAAAACAGGAGCATTCTAAAAATTCTGATGGGATGGATTTAAGTATTATACGCATCGACCCTACAGAGAATGGTAGCAAAGAATTATGTTTCTCTTCTGCAAAAGGGATGATGTACATCTACAATAAAGAGGAGCATGCACTAAAGAAAATATCTGGGGATAGAATCTCAATTGGAGGAATAAAAAGAAGAAAAGAGAAGAAGTTTACGGAACAAAATTTCTCACTGAAAAAAGGAGACCGATTGTATCTTCTTACTGACGGATACATTGATCAATGCGATATCGACCGTAAGAAATTTGGTTCTATAAAATTGGAGAAAATCTTTTTCCAATCTATCAAAATGCCATTAGAAAAACAGTATAGTTTATTGTTGGATGTATTAAGGATACACCAAGGGGATGCGGAACAACGAGACGATATTACTATTCTGGGATTTGAAATTTAATGAATAGAAAATGAGTGAATAATGTGAAATAAAAATAACTAACTATGAAAACAGATAAATTGATTAGAATAAGTTTTATTTTTCTAATATTCTTATTCGCTACTGTGATTATTATTGAATCTGTTTATCTACTCTTCACTTTAGACAACAGGTTCAGTATTCACATGATTTATTTGATTCTTTTACTCTTTATGATTTTATGTGTTTTATTATTTTATAATATGAAATACAATAAAAAAATCAAAAAGAGTAAAAGAACTACGCTCTCCGTAATTGAAGAAGTTGATGAAATGATGATCTCTAAAATAGAATCGATCATTGACAAACATCTTTCAGATTCAACATTTAGCGTTTCAGAAATAGAAAAACAAATAGGGGTAAGTCGACCTGTATTACTTAGCCAATTTAAACGAGTAAAAGGAACAACTTTGGTCAACTATATAAAACTTGAACGGTTGAAAAAAGCTTCTTTATTATTGATAAACACCAATAAAAATATTTCAGAAGTAGCCTACCAAGTAGGATTTTCAGATCCGAAATACTTTAGTAGAGCATTTAGAATAGAATATGGAGAGACACCTACAGAATATAGAAAAATTAAACGGAACAGTTAGAACAGAGCGAAGAATAACTATTGAATAATAGTTGTGGGAATTTCATTTCATGTTGATAGAGGGACATAATTTATGTTCCTTTATTTTTTGCATTACAATTTGACAAAAATAAGAAAAAGAATAGGTGTAAATTTTTAAAATTGAACTTTATAATTAAAAAAATACACTTCATAGGCATACGTTATGATCAACTTGGGAGGGTAATTTAACTAACTTTTTTAACTATGAAGTCTGAAATGAAAATGATGCGTTGCATCTTGAAATGGTTAATTCTAACCCTTTCTCTTTATGGGCTAAGTATCGCAACGGTACAAGCTCAAAGTTCAACGGGAATAAGTTGTTCTTCTAATGATCACTGCCCAGAAGGGTACGTCTGTGAAGGATGGCCTACCTATGAATGTGTACCTGATGGATCGGGTGGAGGTGAAGACAATGAAGAAGGTCCACAACCACCAACTCCATCACATGGAGCCAATAAAATTGGTATTCTATGGACCTCTTGGGATGTTTCTCACTTTAGTAACTATTCTACCTACATCGATAATATGGATAGCTGGGGGATTGAATATGTTTCTATTAATCCTACCTACTTTGTAAACACCTATGAAGAAGGAATCATAACCACTTGGCAAGGGGCGGAGAAAACACCAAGTATTTCTTTACAAAAATCTGTGATTAAAGAATTGATCAGTAGAGATTATTATATCAACTATAGACCTCACATTGACCCCATTAAGTATGCAATGCCAATGGGAGCAACAAGAGATAATTGGAACACAATTCCTGGAGGGCAAGATTGGAGAGGTAAGTTTGATCAATTTGATCCTACAAACCCAACAATTGGATACAGAGAAATTGTAATCTTACCGGGCCTTCATATGTTAGCAGAAGCAATCCGAGAATCAGGGGCTCCTACAATGCCTATTCGCTTTGATTTGGGAGCGGAACTGATGGACGCCATGTTGAACTATCCAAATGAATGGATTACTCTTCGTAATGAAGTGGAAGTTTTATTAGCTACAACATATAGTGATGTAGCTGAACACATTACGTTAAGCCATAACTTCTGTCATCATATTGAACTGTTATTAAGTATTCCAGAGCATCAAGATTTCTTTGAAAGAATAGAACCTAATCAACAACTTAATCCTGAAGGTCAATTTCTAGATAGAGAAGGGGTAACGGATGAAGATAGAGCTGCCATTGGACAGTATATTGCAGGATTGGATGAGGTGACAATTTCTCAATATATGCCATTAGATATCTTTGCTCAAAATGGTGCAACTACTACTCCAGACGAAGTAAATCAAGCATTATTATGGCATGAGGAAAACTTTATCAATGAGGTATTAATTGGTGCTCTTGGTATTGCACCAGAAGATATTCCAATTCTACATATTGGAGAGTATGGTATGGGTTGGAGAGGTTTAGCAGCTCCAAATGTTTGGGATGCTGAGGCATGGTATGATGCAGGTGCTGGTCAGTATATCTTAAATGATGAAGAGCAAATGGCTGATGCTGCCATTGCAATCGATGGTATATTGAAATATGTTGCTGATGATTCAGGGACAAAATTCAACTCTTTCCTCTTATGGTTTGGAGGTGCTCCATATGATGTGATCGGTATCAACGAACATTCAGAATGGTACAATGCTCCTGCGGCAGATGCTTTATCTAACTATTGGAACTCACATAGTGGTGCTCCTTCTCCATTAATTCCTCCTTTTGAGGGGCCAGTTTATGTACCTGTTGCAAAAGCTGGAGCAGATCAAACGGTCATTGATGAAGATGGGAATGGCGTTGCAACCATTACATTAGATGGTAGTACAAGTACTGATGATATAGCAGTGACTTCTTATTCTTGGTCAGATGAAAATGGGGTGATTGCAACTGAAGCTATTGTATCACTTGAATTAGCAGTAGGGACTTACACTTATACTTTAACAGTAGAAGATGCGGATGGCAATGTGGATACGGATAAAGTTATTATTGTAGTAAGTGAATCACTTCCAAATCAAAATCCAGTAGCTGTAAGTACAATAGCAAGAGCAACAGATACTGACAATAATGGAGTAGAGTCTGTTACTTTAAATGCTTCAGAAAGTACTGATGATGGAACAATTGTATCGTATGTATGGACTCTAGATGGTACAGAAATCGGTACTGGTGTATCAATCACCGAGGATTTTACTGTCGGTACTCATATTGTTGAATTAACAGTAACAGATGATGAAGGAGCAGTTAGTTCGACTACAACTACAGTGATAGTAGATCCTTTCAATGCCAGTAGAATGGATAGAATACTTGTAGGCAATCAGTCTCTTTTCTTATCGGGAGGTAACTTAGCATGGTATAATTTTGCGAATGATTTTGGAGAGAAAACAACAAACCTAGAGTATTATGAGCAGGCTATTTCTGACTTTGCTACTAGAGGTGGTAACTCCATGCGTTTATGGGTGCACATCAATGGAGCCAATAATCCAGAGCTAGATGCTAGTGGGTATACATCTGGACTTGAGCCTTCAATGATTCAAGATTTAAGAGATGTATTAGACATTGCGTACGACCATAATGTTGTCTTGAATTTATGTCTATGGTCTTTTGATATGTTGAATACAAGAGACTATCCTACTGAAGTTTCACAAAGAGCAAAAAAGTTATTAGAAAATGAGGAAAACATTGATGCGTATATCAACAATGCTTTAATTCCAATGGTGAGTGGGTTGAAAGATCATGAGGCATTATTATCATGGGAAATCTTCAATGAGCCTGAAGGAATGAGTAACGAATTTGGTTGGGATTTCACAGATCATGTTCCAATGTCTACAATTCAGCGATTTATTAATAGACTTTCTGGAGCAATCCATAGGGAAGATCCTGAGGCAAAAGTAACAAACGGCGCTTGGTCTTTTAAAGCCAATTCAGACATCTTCTCTGGAGTGGAGAAAAACTACTATTCTGATGCAGAGTTGATTGCCGCAGGCGGTGATGTAGACGGTACTTTAGATTACTACCAAGTGCATTATTACAGTTGGGCAGGGACTACTTATTCTCCATTTGTACATCCAGCATCGCATTGGGAACTTGATAAGCCATTAGTCATGGGAGAATTCTATGTGGAAGATCAACCAGGCTCAATTGCAGAAGAAGACTTGTTTGAGATTCTTTATAATAATGGTTATGCCGGTGCATGGGGATGGCAATATAGAACATATGATGACGGTGATAATACCGATGAAATACATCGAGATGCCATGCTTGCAGGTGTAGTGACTTTAGATGGGTACCCTGATATTGCGATTGATCCTAATAGAAATCATAGACCTACAATTATTGGAACTATTAATAGTTTCAGAACAGACAAAGATGCAGCAACATTACAAAACTATTTAGATTTAAATACAATATTTTTTGATCCAGAAGGAACAAACCTGAACTATACAGTAGAGACTTCTCCAAGTAATGTAGTCATTCCATCCGTTGATAACGGAATGTTAACTTTAGCTTTTGCTGATGGAGCAACTGCTGATGTAACTGTAACAGTCATAGCTACAGATTCAGGAACTCCTGCAGCGTCTAATTCAATTGATTTCGTAGTGAGTGTCAATGAACCAGGAACAGGTAACTTAGCACTTTATCAAACAGTATCGGCTTCTTCTGTAGAAGAAGGCCCCAATACAGCTGAAAGTGTAAATGATGGAGATTTATTGACAAGATGGTCGAGCTTATATGAGGATCCTAGCTGGATTGCTGTAGCATTTGATCAAGAATATTCTGTCAATGAGGTGAAGATATATTGGGAAGGATCATACAGCTCTCAATACGAAATTCAAGTATCTCAAGATGGGACTTCTTGGAATTCTGTGTATACAAATAACGCGGGTACAGGTGGAGAAGATATTATTACATTCCCTGCAGTCAATGCAAAACATATCAGAATGTATGGTATTCAAAGAGCCATCGAGTGGGGACATTCAATCTATGAGTTTGAAGTATATGGAGACGTTCCAAAATCCATTTCAGCAAATGCCGGTGCAGATCAATTCTTAAATGACCATGATGGAAACGGATCGGAGATGGTTACGCTGAACGGTACTGCATCAACAGATGCCGAACAAACTATTGTTACTTATGAATGGACTGAAAATGGAGCATCAATTGCTTCAGGAGCTACAGCAGATGTAGAACTTGGAGTGGGAGACCATAACATCACTTTAACGGTAACCAACGATTTAGGTGTGAGCAGTACAGATCACATAAAAGTGAAGATTTTACCTGCGGGATGTACCACAGAAAGTACACCACTTGTATCAAATTGGTCATTAGGAAACGAGTGGTCAGATCAGAATAATGGTTCAAACTTATCGAATGCAGGAGGAGCATTGGTGTTGAATCATAGAATGTGGGGTAAGACAGATATTTGGTTGATGCAAACAGGTATTCCTTTATCAATTACTCAAGGAGAGCCGGTGAATGTAGCGTTTGATTTTAGTGCAGCAAGTACTCCATCTGTGACTTCAATGAGTGTAGCATTAATTTCTTCTTTTGATAATGAAGGTCCTGTTGATGTAATTCAATCAGGTATCAATGTTGATGGGCCATTTGAAACTGGATTTAATTCTTACAGTATTGATTTCACAGCGGAAGAAACTTCAAATGAGGCCTACTTAGCATTTTATTTAGTATTTGATACTCAACCAAATGCAGAAGTGACTTATGCATTGAAAAACCTAACTGTTTGTACAGGAACAGTCAATGTTAATACAGCACCAATTGCCAATGCTGGAATTGATCAGTCTGTTGAGGATATCGATCAAAATGGATTTGAAACCATATCGTTAGATGGTTCATCTAGTAGCGATTTAGAAGGAGCTATAGCCTCTTATTGCTGGACTTTGAATGGGGCAGAAATCGCGACAGGTGTAAATCCATCCGTTGAGTTAGCAGTTGGAACCCATCAGATTACACTAACAGTAACAGATAATGAAGGTCTAACTGATACAGATGAAGTAACAGTGTCGGTTGAAGAAGTAATATTTGAGACAAGTTTATATGAAGCAGAAAATGCATCATTAACTTCAGTTTCTGTTGAATCAGATGCTACTGCTAGCGAAGGTGCTTATGTTCATATGCAAGGAGATGGATCTATTACTTGGACTTTTAATGCCTCTACTGCAGGCACACAAACCATCAATATTGGCTATTTGTTACCACATGGAAATAAAAACCAATATGTTAGTATCAATGGTAATTCGTTGGGTAGTATCCTTTTTGATGGCCCTACTAATGCTTGGTTAGAGAAATCAATAGATGTCGAAGTGGTTACAGGTAATAATACAGTGACCATCAACAAACATTGGGGATATATGTATTTTGATTACTTGAGTGTAGGTAGTGGTTCAAATTCAAGAGCAGTTGCTCTAGTACCTGAGATTACTGCTGATGAAGTATCCATCTATCCAAACCCAGCAACTACAGAATTTACAGTTGCTGTAGAAGGTTTTGAGTCAATGATAGTTTATGATTTGAAAGGTATAGCTTTGATTAACTCAAATCAACCTACTGCTCAAGTTGGAGCATTGGGAACAGGTATTTACTTAGTAAGAGTATATACAACAAATGGTATTAAAAATATCAGATTGAGTGTAAGGTAATCTCTTTGAAATAGATGAATAAAATAGGGTTGGATAGTATCGTACTGTCCAACCCTTATTAAAATGAAAATGAGGCCATACATTGTAAGACCTCATCTCAATCATGATGAATATATTCGTATTAACTATTTTCCATCCAATACTTCCGGTGCAGCTTCTACTTCCGTCAATTCGAAGTAATCTACATGTACTTCCTTTTTCTGCCATTTGTTGGTAAAGTAGATATAAGTTTGATTCGCAAACTGCCCAGTAGTGAAAACAATACTTTGGCGGTACCATTCATTCTTAAAATACTTAATAATTGGCTGTTGCCCTTTTTTACCAAAAGCCTTGACACCCAACCAACCGTTCTGCCAAATGTCTTTCATATTTGTCATCGGAGCGCGAGCTGAAGCAGATAACACATAGGTAGTATTTGGTTTTAATTTCACTGTTCTTGAAATGGTAGACTCTTTTCCAGCGCCAAGCTTGATATAATTCATACCTGCCTCATTTTTACCTTTAGCATTAACAAGCTTCACCTTTCCTTCAATATCCCAATTTTCTAAACCATTGTCGAAGTCAGCATTTTCAAGTACATTCTCATGAATTTCACAGGAAACATCTGAAGATGGTTTTCTTTGCCATACGCGGACATAATCCACCAAAAACTCTACTCCTTTCTCAGTGATATCTTCCTTTTTAGGATTCACTTTCCATGGAAACACTTCGTTATCAACCCAAACTTTTTGTTCGTTGTTCATTACCCATTTGTCTCCCAATTCCTCTTTGGTAACGCATCGGATTAATTGTCCATCGATATATAACTTTAGGAAATCTTCACCCCACTCACAACCATATACATGATAATCGGCCGCTAGTCTATACGGTAATTGTGCTTTATTATCCCAGCTAGTTTTTCCATATAAAGGGTCTTTTCTGTCTTTGCCCCAATCATGAAAAGAAGTGTGATACAACTTTTCTACATGTTTATCTTTTGGATATTTACCAAAAATCTCAAATAGGTCTAATTCTCCACCTTTACCTGTAAACCAGAAAGCACTAGAAAGAGGAGCATCAGCCGGTTTACATTTAATTTCCATGTATCCCGTCTTGAATTTCTGTTTTGTAATAATCGCTCCGGTAGTAATATTTTCATATTTATAACCTTTATGTTGCCCCTTTAGAAATTTAAAGTTCGGTTCCCAGCGAGTAGTGATCACAAGGTGCCCATTTTTTACATCTACTGCATGAGGTACAAATTGAGAAGGTGCTCTTCCTTTAAAATTATTTTCATAGTGGTCGTTTTCTCCCTGAACGATCCATTTGTCTTTATCAATAGAAGCTCCGTTGAATTCATCACTTACCTCTTTGTTAAGTGTCCAACCTTGTTTGTTGTTAGGATCAGAGTAGGGAGACTGTGCTAAAACCGAAGTAGTAACAAAAGATGCCACACACAGTGTACCGATTCTGATTAACTTGTTCATGTTATTCATTTCAATACAATAAAAGTCACAAAAATATCTGTCATTAAATGTTGTAAGTGCAATTTCTGTAAAAATGCAGGAGTGTAGGTTTTTATAAGTAAATATAACTTTTCTATACGTAAAGTCTCTGTTTAATAGTGTTTTTTACCGACACTAGAAGCTTATCGAGTGATAAAGTAGATCGTTTGATATTTGATAGAATGTATATACTAGTCAAATAGTCGACTTTCTGTTCATTTCTATAAAAAGGAGTTCAAAGAAATACTTTCATCCTGCCAGATATTCTGATTTTATCTTTGTTTATGATATCAAAAGCCTTGTTTCGCTAAAAAATGTTTCTCTAATGTTGTTTTATCTTCTTACCGAAAGTTACATCTTATTCACTTAAAATCACCTAAGTAAATAAGAATGAAGATACCTTTGGATACGTTAAATGTTGTTTCTACAAATATTTTTCTTCATCAATTAATAAAGAGAATTATGAAATAATTGAAATGAAATGAATCCAGAGTTATAGAATGATAGCTCAAACTGTTTGCTACATATATTATCCAATTTTTATAAGAGACAAGATAGACCGATATATGGATGTTATACTGGCGAACGGCAACTTAATTTATATACTAATTATAAGCTTCAGATCTAACATACTTTTTTAAAGAATGAAGGTTCTTACTTTTTAAGAATACGTTCAAAACAACTTGTTAAAGATCAACTAATAACGAAGCAACTCTTCATGAACAAAGTAACATTATGAAAAGAAATGGACTTTTTTTGGGGATGATTATGATCTTGTTGTCAAATCTTCTTTTTGCTCAAGACAAACCCAATATACTTATTATTCATACTGATGAGCATAACTTTAAAACCATCAGTAAATACCGAGAACTAGATATGCATAGTGGGGACCTCACCAATGAGGAATATTATAACCCATGGAATGCTACCGATGTAGTTACTACTCCAAACATGGACCGTATTGGTACGGAAGGAGCAGTGAGTACAAAACACTATGTAACTTCTCCGACTTGTACACCTTCTAGAGCATCATTAATGACGTCAATGTACCCAGGTTCAACAGGAGCAGCAAGAAATGACAGACCGATGAACGAGGATATTAAAACGTTTGCTCATGTTTTGAAAGACAATGGTTACAGTACTTCTTATGTAGGAAAGTGGCACTTGGAAGGGAAAGACGACCCAGCCAACCAAGTTTGGGGTGCTGGTAGAAACTTCGGTTTTGATAACATCGAATGGCGTATTGAAAAAGAACACTGGACTTGGTACAACGAAGATGGTGTGCCTCCATACGATTGGGGAGAGCAAGGAAAACCAAACGGAGAGTGGATTTATGCTACAGAGTTCTATACGAACAAAGCAATAGAAATTATGGACAAAGACATTTCAGAAGACAAACCTTTCTGTTTGTTGGTGTCTATTCCAGATCCCCATACACCAAATCACTCTGCTCCAGAATACCAAGATTGGTGTCGAAATGTAAACTTTACTGCTCCATACACTTATGATCTTACTTATGATACAGAAGGAGTAAGACCAAATTGGGCTGATAAAGAAAATAATAACGATGTACATCCTCATTCGCACCGTTATAGCGAATTCGATGAATTCTATATGCAAGAATATTGGGGTATGGTAAAAGCAGTAGATGATAACATCGGTAGAATGTTTGACCTACTGGAAGAAAAAGGACAACTAGATAATACGATTATTGTATATACTGTAGATCATGGAGACATGCTTTTTGAATACAGCCGTATTAATAAAGGGGTACCTTACGAAAGTTCTGCAAAAGTCCCATTTATGATTCGTTACCCAAAGAAAATTCCTAGTGGAAAAGTGGTAACAACACCGCATGTAAATGTTGATGTAGGACCTACCTTATTAAGCCTTGCAGGTCTTCCAACAATGGAGGATGTGCATGGACAAGATATTTCTCGTCTTTACACAAGTGAAGAGCTAATGGTTACTGAAGAAGACACCGTTTTCATTACTGAAGATGCAGGGTGGTGGGTGTCTGCTGCGACGACTCGCTTTAAGTTAGTATTAAGTAATAAGGACAACCCTTATCTTATCGATTTAAAAGTTGATCCATTAGAAACAACCAACCAATTGGTAGATACGGAAGGTGAAAATTATGCAATGTATAGAGAGAAAGCTTTAGAATTAGAAGCGAGCTTAAAGCATAAAATGATCCAAAAGAATGAGCTATATGGTGCTGGTATTAAGTTCTTAATTTGGATGACAACAGGTCCTGTTATTCCAGACCCTCCTGCAGTAGAAGTTTCAGATTTACCTCTAAACAAAGATTTATTTGGGTTTGAAGGTACTGCGGTTGTAGATGGTACTGCTAAAAGATGGTCTATGGGAGCAAGCAACGACTTCTCGATCACTGATGAAAAAGCAGCTACAGGTAATAGTAGTTTACGTTTCTATCATACTTCTGCCTTAACAGGTAATGGAGGTGCAGCTCATGCTCCTGCAGGTATGGTAAAATTAGCGGCAGGGAAATTTACATTCAAAGCAAAAGTCTTTATTGAGGAAGGTAGTGCTGCGAATCGTTTCAGACTTTTCCTGAAAAACCCGAACAATACTTTAGATCCTTTTACTCTACCTAGTACAACAGGTTCTTGGGTAGATGTGAGTTATGATTTTACGATGGATCAAGGTACTTCTGATGAAGGAACGTTCTCAATTGTTATCCAGCCAGGTGATGCTACAAATAATGGAGGAACATTCTCTGATGTTTATTTTGATGATATTGAGATTGTTGAAAATATTCCATTACCATACCTTGGTTTAGATCCTGTTTTATTTGGTTTCGAAGGAAGTCAATTAATTGATAATGAAGAGAAAAATTGGACGATTGGATCTAATGGAGCAGCATATTCACAAGAAGAAAAAGCATCAGGAAACAGAAGTTTGAACATGTCTAATGTTTCTTTGGTGAATGCATTGACATCTTCTGCAGTTCACTCGCCTATCAAGTCGATTTATATGAACGAAGGGGATTATGAACTTTCATTGAAAGTAAAGGCAAAAGAAAATAACAAGATCAAACAATTTGATATCATCCTAAAGGATAACAAACAACAAAGTTTATTTATTCAGAATACGTTTGATATCTCATCAGTAACAGAATCTGATGGTTGGGTGACCTTGAAAAAGACATTTACTTTCAATAAAGAAAGTGATCCTAATAATGGACAGATGACAATTAGAATCCGAGAGGTTGATTTAAACCCTGAAGGGGAAGGTTTCTTGTTCTTGGATGATATACGCTTAGTAAAAGTGCAAAATGATAATGGCGGAGGAACAGATCCTGCTGATGAAACGCCACTTGATATTGCAAATGCTCCAGAAGATCTTAATTATATCAATTCTCACTTATTTGGCTTTGAAGGTCCTACATTAATTGATTTAGGAAGTGGTAAGGTAAGAGTAAGATGGACAGGAGATAGCAGTTTTGGTATTGTAAATATTAATGGTGCACCTCATGGCCATAGAGTCATGCGTTTTAAGAATGAAGGTACATTACCAAAAAATCAATCAGTTTATGTAGATAAAAATTCTGCCAATTTACCGACTGATAGAGATGTTGAATTCTCTATGAAAGTGTTTATTGAAGAAGGAAGCACTGTTCAGAAAATTAGAGTGACTGATCTAACTTCTCCGATAATGCAATTCGATGTATCTGGGGTGGAGAGAAATAAATGGGTAACACTGAAAAGTATCATTTCTCCAGATAATCATAATGCATCTAAGCGTGTGAAGTTACAGATTCAACCGGTAGAGGCGGGAGATAATAACATCATTTATTTTGATGAGGTTAGAGTAGCAGATGTTATGGAAGAAGTAGCAGGTGGATGTATGAATAATGAGAAATCGTTGATCAATACTTGTGATTTTGGTTTTGAACAAAACACTGCGGATTGGGCATCTAATGCGATCTATTCTGTTACAGATGAAATGGCATGGGGTGGTAGTAGTGCCTTAAAAGTGCAAATCGATGAAGAGATTACATCAGGCAATTTGAATCATACTCCGAAGACAGCGATTATGCCTAATGTGACTATCAACGAAGAAAATGTTGTAGTAAACTTTAGAATGTATATCGATGGAGCATCTACTCTTAGTCAATTCTTACTATTAGCAAAATTTGATGGAAATACTCCTCAAACATTTACGCTACCATTAACAGATATCATAAGAGACAAGTGGGTTTCAATCAATGCAACATTTACTGTGAAGGATTTTGATACATCATCGGTATTGAATTGGATAGGGTTCCGTTTCAATTCGTCAACAGAAGGTACAGGTACCATCTATTTTGATGATGTAAAAGCAGTCGTTCAGAGTGAATATGTAGCAGATGGATTAAGAGATGTGACCTTTACGGTAAAAGATACGCAAGGAAATCCTATTGAAGATGCTCTTGTCAGTGTTGAAGGATTTATTGGAGGATCTACAGATAGTAATGGGCAGGTAGTTGTCAAATCATCTAACATCAATGGTAAATCATTTACTGTATCAAAAACAGGGTACAATACAGTGGCATCATCTTATACTGTTTTCAATGAAGATATCGCTGTCGATGTGGTATTGCCAATATTTGTTCCTGAAAGGTATGCATATACATTAATGATCAAAGATGAGAATGGACAACCATTATCGGGAGTAGATGTAGTGGATAATACTACGGATCAAGTGTATACTTCAGATGTAAGAGGTGCAGTTGTATTTACAGGGTTATTAGAGAACGATGTTATTGACTATTCTATTAATCATGAAGGTTTCTCAGCTGAAGCTAATCAAGTAACGATAGGAGTAGAAGATGTTGTTAATACAGTAACATTAGTAAAACAATTATTAGCACCAATCGCAGATTTCACTGCGAATAGAACTGAAGGTGATGATCCATTAACGGTAAGCTTCACAGACAAATCAACCAATGACCCTACCTCATGGTTATGGACCTTTGGTGATGGTACAACTTCTGATGAGCAGCATCCATTCCATACTTACCAAGAAGCGGGAGTATATACGGTGACATTAAAAGCAATGAATGAAACCGGAGAGGATGAGGCAAGTATGGAAGACTATATCTCTGCTGGTTTATTCCCTGTGGCTGGGTTTGAAACAGATCAAACTACAGTTGATTTAGGTACAGCTATTCAGTTTACAGATACTTCTACAGGATCACCTACTTCATGGTTATGGAATTTTGGAGATGAATCAACTTCTGTTGAACAACACCCATCACATACTTATGAAAATGCAGGTACGTATTCTATTAAGTTGACGGTTGGTAATGAAGATGGAGAAGATTTAATAATGATGTTGGATTACATTACTGTAAATGAAATTCCAGAAGTAACAGCAGGTTTTGAGTTTGCAGTGGATAATGCTTCATCAAAAACATATCACTTTACAGATATTTCTTCAGGAAACCCTACCTCATGGTTATGGACTTTTGGTGATGGTACAACTTCTGACGAACAAAACCCATCGCACACTTATGCCAATGCAGGTGAGTATAAAGTGATGTTACAAGTAGAAAATGAAAACGGTACATCATCATCAGAAGAAACAATTGTAGTAACAGCACTAACTTTCTCTGATGTTTATGCGAATGACTTTGAAGAATTTGATGAAGCAGAGTCATTGTTAGATGATGCTAGAGCAGAAGATAGAAAGTTCCATTACATTGCTTTCCAACAAGCAGAATTGGCAAGAACTTTAACTACTGTGGTAGAAGGTGAAAACAAGTTTATGCGATATGGTGACAGTGAGACGACGGCGTCTGCGAATGGCCAGATCAGAACAAACACTGTAATTTCTTTTGTGGCAGGTAAGAAGTATCAATTAACAATGAGAACTAGAGGTCTTGCGATCCACTTCCCATTAATTATGGATACGGAAACAAATTCTCCAAGATTCAGAGGTGACCAAATTAATATCGGTAACGCTACAGATTGGTACACACATACTTTAGAGTTTGAAACAACAGAGGACTTTGATGCGACAATCGCTATCGGCAGAAACTGGTACGGAATCTTGGATATTGATGATATCTCATTAGTAGAAGTTGAAGAGGAGGTAGAACAACCTGAAGCATTGAATGCAGCAATTACAGTATCATCTACTTCTGTGATGATTAATGAGGCTGTTCAATTTACAGATGCAACGACAGGTAATCCTACAGGCTGGACATGGGACTTTGGTGATGACCAATTCTCTACAGAACAAAATCCGACACATACCTATACTACTAAGGGAGAATATACAGTAACCTTAACAGTATTAAATGATGCATCGTCGAGTTCATCTGCTACAGTGAAAATCCTAGTTAGTGAAGAAAGTGTTGTTGTAACCGCACCTGTTGCAGCATTCTCAGTATCTGAAACAAATATTGAAGAAAATGAATCAGTACAGTTTACAGATGCTTCTTCAGATGCTACCTCTTGGGCATGGGATTTTGGTGATGGTGAAACTTCATCGGAACAAAACCCAACGCATACTTATACCACTGCAGGAACTTATTCTGTCAAACTAACAGTGACAAATGAAGCGGGTTCTTCTACGGAAACAAAAACAGACCTTATTCAGGTTGCTAACACTACACCAACTTCAGTTGCATTAGAGGAAGCAGGAATTAAATTATTCCCTAATCCAACAACAGAAGAAGTAAATATTGTTTCTTCAAAAGTAGTGAAAGTAAGTATTTACAATATTTCAGGTCAGAAAATGAAGTCATTGGATAAAAATGATGAATCGATGACAATTTCTGTTCGAGATCTAAATAAAGGAATGTACATCTTTATGCTATCTACAAAAGATGGTAGAAGAATAACAACTAAAGTTCAAGTGAAATAGGTTTCATTTGATTTTCCCTAGGCCCTTTCTTACTAGTATAGCTAGAAGAAAGGGCCATTTTTTTAAGAATATTCTCATACCTACTCAAAATTAACTACCACACTATAGAATTGATAAGTAAGTAGAAGTGATTGATAATCTAGTGCCATAGATTGATTTTGGAACACTGTAGATTTGAGATGATCATTATAATTCATGAAATGAAATAAAAGAAGATTGAGAAACACTCTTCAACGTATTTTTTAATTATTACTTAATTGCTATGAAAACAAATCTAATACTGTTACTATTACTATTTAATACCTTCTGTTTTGGACAGAATACGGTATATGAAAACGACTTCAGTGGATATACTGTTGGGGACAATCTGGTAGATGCTGGAGAGTTTTTATTGCAAGAAATGCAAGACCCAAATGATGAACAAGATGTAACTTTGGTTATCGGAGAGGAAGAATCTAATAACCATTTAGTTTACGATACTCCAGGAGCTGCTGTTTCAAGAAACACTAATATTAGAATTACTCAAGAAATAACGTTCAAAGCAGGAGTAGAATATACTTTAACAGCAAGATCAAAAGGTCCTTTTGCAAGAGGACTAAGAGTTATTAATGTGGCAACAGATGGACCTGCACATGCAGAGACCAATTATACTGCAGGTAATAATGATGAGCTTAAAGTATTATGGCATAACCACTCCCTAGTTTTTACACCAGCAGAGGATTTTGTTGGTTTGATTGCAATGTTTAGAGGTTGGAATGGAGAATTAATGGTGGATGATATCTTGTTAAAGGATAACCTACCTTTAGAAGAAGAGGAAGAAGAACCTGCACCAGAAGATGAGGTTTTTTATGTTTATACGAATGAATTTCAAACTTACTCAGACGGCGAAAATCTTTTAGCTAGTGATTTCAAGCTTGATGTATTCCAATTACCTGAATTAACAAGAACATTAACGGTAAATGAAGAGTCAGGAGATAAGTACGCTACTTTAGAAATTGAAGGTGCAACTGCTTCTGCAAATACATTGATAAGTGTATCACAAGATATCCAATTGAAATCAGGTATTGAATATACACTAAAGGCTGATACAAGAGGTCCTTTCACAAGAGATATCAGAATCTTAGAAAAAGGTGGTGGAGTAATGTTTACTTCAGATGCTTATAACGCTAAGAATGATGCTGAAACAAGAGACGCATGGTATTCTCATACTTTAACGTTTACTCCAGATAGAGACTTTACAGGTCAGATTTCAGTATTAAGATCATATTATGGTACATTAGATATTAATAATATCACCCTTTCTACATTATCTGCTGAGGCATTAAATCAAGAAACACCAATTGACCCTGATGCATTATACCAAAATAACTTTGCAGATTATACAAACAACCAAGACCTTGTAGGTGATGCTGAGGATTTCTCTTTTGTAGCCTTCAAAAATTTAGAGGGAGAACGTACTTTGAAAGTGATCAACGATCAAGGAAATAATATTGCTCGTTATGAAACTCCAGGTGCTACAGTTGATGCCAATACGAATATTCAAGTAGCACAACAACTTGAAGTACTAGCAGGTAAAAAATATACTTATTCAGCGCTTACTAGAGGTAAATTTGAAAGAGATATTAAAGTAATTAATGTTGCGACTGGTATGGCTGCTTACAGTAGTACTCCATATAACGCAATGAACGACGATGCATTAGCGGCTGTTTGGCAAGAGTTATCCGTTACTTTCATCCCTGATGCTGATATGGAAATCTTGTTGGTAATTAACAGAAAGTGGAATGGTACTTTAGATATCGATGATATCAAATTAGTTGAGATTCCATTAGAAGAAGAAACAGAATTGGATGACACTGCAGATTATCATAATAACTTTGCGAATTATGATGAGGAAACTACAGTTGATACAGATTTTAATTTTGTGAAAGTACAACAAGAAGATGCCGTTAGAACTCTTGAAATTGGAACACAAGACAATAACAGCTTCTTACGTTTTGATACTCCTGATGTGACAGGTGATGCTGAAACATTAATTTATACTACTGCTGATTTTGATTTCGTATTGGGAACAACTTATACTTTAACAGTAAGAAATAGAGGTGCTTATATGAAGAATTTAGCGGTTCTAATGAGCGACGACCTTTCAATTGCATACGAAAACAGAGGACATAACGCTGGTGCATCAGATGATGCATTACAAGTATGGTATGATGATACTTTAACGTTTACGCCGACAGAAGACTTTACAGGTAAGCTTGCGATCGGTAGAGAAACAAATGGCATTTTAGAAATTGACGACCTTAAATTAGTAAGTGTTGTTAATGATGACGACGAAGATGATACTCCGGTAGAAGAGGAGGAAGAAGATGAAGACGAGACTCCTGTAGACGAAGAAGAAGAGGAGGACGAGGATGAGGATGAAACACCTAATGATGATGAAGAAACTCCTGAGGATGAGGAGAATCCTGACGGTGATGTGACATCATTAGAAGATTTAGCTTCAGAAATCTCAATTTATCCACTACCGACAACTTCTAAAATCAACCTGAAGTTAGAAAGCTCTAATCCTATCTCGATTATAGTTTCTAATGCCAACGGTACTGTTGTACAACGTATCGATTCACTTCAGATTTCAAACAACGGAGTAGGTACTCTTAATTTAGAAAACACATTAAACAACGGTGTGTACTTTATGAAAATTACAGATGGAGACAAACAAGTTGTTAAACGTATTATCTTGATGAGATAATCAATAGAAATAAGCGACCGACAGACAACAAAAAAGTCATCCTTCTTTAGTGGAGGGATGACTTTTTTGTGCTTTTTATGTAATTAGTTAATCGTTCTGAAAGGTGCAAATTCTGGGTTAATGCATCTTTCTCCGTATCGGTCATACACCGCTTTAAGTTGTTCTTTACTTTCAGGATATTGTCCTTGATCATTAGTGGAGACTATCCATTGGTCAAGAATTCCTCTTAGTTCTTTTAACTTTGAAGCATAATTAGGATCATTTGCCAAGTTATTGACCTCAAAAGGATCGTTCTTTAAATCATACAACTCTTCAGCAGGTCTTTGGTCAGAAAGCCATTCATTTTCAAATGGGATCCCCTCTTTATTCGCTTTAAAAATAGCTTTCACAGCAGGCTTGTGTGATCTGTATTGCAATTGCATCAAAGGTCTATCGGTCATGAAATTTTTGATGTACTTAAACTGAGTAGTTCTCACAGCTCTAATTCTGTCTATTGTAAAATCACAACGGTCCCTAGCCGCAATAACAAAATCTCTATGGTATCCTTTTTCAAATACATCCTTACTCTCCATATACTCTGGTACTTTAATTTTTGCCAGTTGAAGAGTAGTGGCCGTAAGGTCTAAAAGACTCATTAGATCCTCTCTTACTCCAGATTTTTTCAAAAGCTTTGGATTTCCGGGAGCAGAAATAATCATAGGCATATGGAGTCCTGCATCATATAAAAACTGTTTGTCTCGTAACAGTTTGTATCCATTGTCAGAAAAGAAAATAATAATCGTATTTTCATACAAACCATCCTTCTTCAATTCATTGATAATCTCACCAATTTCACCATCGGTAACTTTGATCTGGTTATAATGATCTGCGATCTGCTGTCTTACAGATGGAATATCTGGATAATAAGGCATTACTTTTACCTTATCGGGAGAAATTGGAGAGGCAGGTTTCTTGTTATTTTTTCCTCCATAAAGTTCAATAACTCCAAAGAAAGGTTGGCCATCTTTTCTATTTTTCCAGCTACCTGTTCCCGATTTTCCAAAGTGCTTTTTCTCAGTATAAGAACCCGACCAATAGTCGTCCCAATTGTAAGACCAGTTGAAATCATCTTTACCTTCACTAAAGGTATAATACCCATGCTGTTTGAAAATTTCTGGAACAACTTGTACATGTGATGGTAATCGCTTTGTAATGGTTCTACCCGAGCGGTGGTTATGTGTACCGATTGTAGTAGGCATAGCACCTGTAAATATACCAGACCTTGCAGGAGAACATACAGGAGACATAGAAAAACAATTAGTGAAAGTAACACCATTTTGGGCTAAAAAATCAATGTTTGGCGTCACAACAGTAGAATCTCCATAGACGGGCATCCAAGGATCGATATCTTCTCCAAACAACCATAATATATTGACTTTTTTACTGCGATGAGCAGTTTTCTGAGTGGAAGAACAAGTACTAAATACTAACGGAACCGCTAGCATGAGTAGTACGGATCTTAATGGAAATAATATTCTATTACATTTCATCGACTTCACTTTAAATAGATTAAAAAATTATCAAATACAAAGTCGATATTCTTGAGATAATGCAGGTATTTATCCGTTATTTCAATGTGTTTCTTGGTAAACATCTCTGTTTCTATGGGTGTGGAAAATACAATCCATTAGATAAACACTTTGTTATGATCCACAAAGCAAAATGTCCGTTTTTATACTAATAATGTAAGTATTTGGATCAGTTGGGTTAGCCAAAATTATGATCTAACGCTAAGGGACAGATGATTTACGGAGAGCAACACTGCCTGTAGGATTAATCTTGATATTTGATGGATGGTTGACGAAAAAGATATTTTTTAAAACTGTATGAAATGAAGAAAATTAAGCAAAATACTATCCTCTTATTATTACTATTAGTGATGCAAACTTTAGCATTCGCTGGTGATAAAACATCCTTTAATAAGGGATGGAAATTTATTAAAGAAGGCGAAAAATTAAATCACTCTTTAGTTAGTCAGACAAATTTTAATGATGCTGATTGGGAATCGGTAAATTTACCACATACCACTAATTTAGAACCTTTAGTTGTCAATAATCAGTGGCAGGGAATTTCTTGGTATAGAAAATCGTTTTCGATCAAAAAAGAAGAGGAGCAAAAACAAATATTCTTGGAGTTTGAAGGGGCAATGAACATTGCTGAAATATGGGTAAATGGAAAATTTGTCAAGAAACATTTAGGAGGCTACCTACCTATAGTAGCTGATATTTCTTCTTTTGTAGAGGCAGGGAAACAAAATATTATTGCCATCAGATTAGACAATACGGATAGTGATGTAACAGGTCCTAAACCGTTAAGGATTCTAGATTTCAATACATACGGTGGTTTATATAGAAATGCATGGATGATCGTTAAAGATCCAGTACATATCACATTGCCCTTATTAGAGGAAGAGGTAGCTGGTGGTGGAGTATTTATTCGTTATCCAGAAGTGAGTAAGTCTTCTGCTACTATTTCTATTCAGACAGATATTAAAAATACGTACAAGAAAGAGGTGTCATTTTCTTTAGTTCAAGAATTGAAATGGAAGGGGAAAACCATTAAAAAGTTAAAGTCAAAAAAGGAGATACTTTCCGCAGGTACAAAGAGAGTGATGCATCAATCGATGGTCATTAAAAACCCTAAATTGTGGAATACATACTCTCCCAACTTATATCAGCTAGAAACTAAAATACTAATCAATGGAAAAGTGACTGATCATGAAGTCACAACCATTGGTATCAAATCTGTTGAATTTAAAGGCAAAGAGCTATATATCAATGGAGAGAAAAGATATGTAAAAGGTGTGAATAGACATCAGGAATATCCTTTTGTAGGATATGCTCTTTCTGACCAAGCAGAAATCAGAGATGCTGTTTTGATAAAGAATGCAGGTTTTGATGTCATTCGTCTTTCTCATTATCCACATTCTCCAGCATTTATGAATGCTTGTGACTCTCTAGGTTTACTTACTATCGATGCTATTTTAGGATGGCAATATTATCAACCTACTGAAGCGTTTAGGAATCAAATCTTCCAGACGGCAAGAGACCTAATAAGAAGAGATAGAAACCACGCCAATGTATTACTTTGGGAAGTTTCATTGAATGAAACCAAAATGCCTTTGGAGTTTAGAGAGAAACTAAGCAAAATAGTAGAAGAAGAATATCCGAAGGTGAAGGCATATTCTGCTGGATGGATGGACGAAGGTTATGATGTGTATTTTCAAGCAAGACAGCATAGGATTCTTCACCCTGAAACAGAAGGTAAATGGAAAGGGCCTTATTTTGTTTCAGAATATGGTGATTGGGAATATTATTCAAAAAATGCAGGACTAAATCAGCATAAACTAGATAAACAAACACGTTACGAGACTTCAAGTAGACAATCAAGAGTTTATGGTGAAAAACGACTATTACAACAAGCATATAATGTGCAAGAAGCATTGAATGATAACCTTAATACTTCAGCATTTGGAGATGGTTATTGGGTGATGTTTGACTACAATAGAGGATACCACTCAGATTTAGAATTTTCAGGATTATCGGATATTTTCCGTATTCCAAAGTTTGCTTATTATTTCTATCAATCACAAAGGGAGTATAGAGAAGATAAAGATGCAGTTGTAAAGATCGCTTCTTATTGGAATGAAAACTCACCATTAGATGTAAAAGTATATTCTAATTGTGATCAAGTAGTTCTTTCCTTAAATGGTGAAGAAATTGCCATACAAACTACAGATAAAGATAAAAATTCATCTAAGCTTTCTTATGCTCCATTTACCTTTAAGGTCAATAATTTTGTAGCAGGTGAGTTAAAAGCAGAAGGATATAAGGATGGAAAGCTGATTAAGGTTGATCGAGTAAAAACAGCCAAAAAGGCATCACAATTAAGAATTAAGTTGGCAGAAAATACAGTAGCTGTTGGTAATAATGACCTTATCTTCGCTTATATAGAAGTAGTAGATGAAGAAGGAACAATAGTACATGATTTTGCAGATACGATAGATGTACGTCTTGCAGGTGATGTCGCTTTAATGAATGTCGGGGAGGTACAAGTGGAAGCAGGTATTGCGACTGCATTGTTGAAAGTAAACTCTTTAGATCAAGGTTTATCGATTCAAGCATTGTCTAAGAAGACGCAATTAAAAGGATCTTTTCAGTATAAAGAAAACGAATAAAAGAAAGTACAATGAAACGAATATTGGTATTATTTATACTCATCTTTACGGTGATTATTACTAGTAAAGGAGAGGAAGTGATCAAGATCCAACCCGATGGAACAAATGATATGACAAGGGCGGTGAAACAAGCGATAGCCTCTGCCAGATCAAAAGAAATTAAGTTGATCTTTGAGCAAGCAGACTATTATTTTAAACCTGATTTTGCCACTGAGAAGTATTGTAGTGTAACAAACCATAAAAACGGTTCGAAACGTATCGCTTTTGCTTTTGATGGATTTAATAAAGTATCAATCGAAGGTAATGGAGCTAATTTAATATTCCATGGCAAGATGATGCCTTTTCAATTTGAAAGTTGTGAAAATGTAACTGTGAATCACTTGTCGATAGATTGGGATACTCCATTTACAATTCAAGGTACAGTCTTAAAGGTTAATGAGAAAGATCATTGGATGGATATTAAAATGGATACGGATGGGTTCTCATTTTCAGTGAACAAAGGTGTGATTAAGTTCCCAAATATCCATCATCAGGAATATTCTAGCCTTGGTAATACACTTACGTTTGATTCTCTGACTAAGGCGGTAAGTCATGGTGCTTGGGATGCTAATTTTAGAGCAGAAAAAGTACAACGCTTAAAAGGAAATACTTATCGTTTCTATGGTAGAATGAAATATTATCCCAAAGTAGGAAACAAGATTAATTTTAAAGGCCCACATGGCGATAATCGTTATGCACCGGCCTTTCATATAATCCGTTCGAAAAACTTAAAGTACGACCAAGTAGTGGTTCATCATGCCTTAGGTATGGGTTTCTTAGCGGAAAGAAGTGAAAATGTTTCAATCAGTAATGGTGGGGTGTATGTACGAAAAGGGTCTAATCGATTAATATCATCTACAGCAGATGCGACTCACTTTTGTAACGTAAAAGGAAAAGTGATCGTAGAGAACTGTAGATTCGAAAACATGCTTGACGATGGGACCAATGTTCATGGAACCTATGTGGAAATTAATGAGATATTAGACCCTAAGACGGTGATTGTTCAACTAAAACATTTCCAACAATTAGGTTTTGACTTTGCTCAAAAAGGTGATGAATTATGGTGGATAAATCAACCAAGCCCTAATAGAAGAGCTGAGACTGTCTTTGTAACCGGATCAGAAGTGATTAATGAAGAATATATCCAATTGTCTTTCGATAAAGAACTACCAAAAGACTTATCAGTAGGTGATCTGTTTGAGAATAAGACTTGGAACCCAGAATTTGTGATGAGAGGTTGCACCCTACAAAACCATCGAGCAAGAAACATTGTGCTGAAATCACCAAAGAAGACGGTGATTGAAAATAACTTCTTTTCTTCAAGTATGTCAGCCATCTTCTTTAGAGGGGAATCCTATTTTTGGTATGAATCGGGACAAGTAGAAGATGTACTTATTCAGAATAATACTTTCTACAACTGTGCATCGAGTGGCAATGAACATGCGGTATTATATATTACGCCAAGACTTGGTAAATCATACGATAAGTCAGCTACCTACGATAAAAATATTCGATTTATCAATAATAAAATCAATACGTTTGATGATCGTATCGTTTGGGCTTACAATGTAGATGGTTTAGTGATAGAGGGGAATGAAATTACCAAAAATGATTTATTAGCACCTGTACATCCTGATCGACCTATTTTTGATTTTAATTATTGTAAAAACATAGTAGTGAAAAACAATAATTACCATGGTCCGAAAGATCAAAATATCAAAACAGATAAGGCGTCATCAAAAGAAATATCAATAAAGAAAAATAAAAATATTCATCTTGGTAAACTTGATGTGGTGGAGTAAAATAGGCCTTTAGACTACTTATATAAAAGATATAACTAATAGAAACATTATTCTTACCTAAAGTAACAGACAAAATTTCATTTCAATTTACCTTACCAACATGAAATCATCAGAGGGCTGAGAGTTCAGTTCTCTGATGTTCTTTTTTGTATAGCTAGCTTACAATTAACAACACCTTTAATGGTGTAATTATTAAATGAAAAAAAGGGTAAACAACATCACATAAATAGAGCCCTTTCATTGAAATGAATTGAATATGAATTACAATTATCAAAACTTACAAAATACTTGTTATAAGCAGGTATTCTTGATAGGCATGGCACTACTATGCCTAAATTTCTCCGCTATTGCTCAAAAGACAATTGGTAAACATACAGCCACTGTCGGAACAAAAAATCTTACATTTTTCACAGACAATATCACTGTGAATGCTACTAAGGTTTTCAAAAACGGAATTGCTACAACAAATGATGTAAATAGTGAAATCCAAAGAATCTCAAACCTTGGAGGTGGAGTCGTAAAGTTTCTGACCGGAACATATACGCTTGGACAAATCAACTTGAAATCAAACATCCGAATTGAGGTTGGGAATAATGTCACTTTTATTATCGATCGCAGTGGTAATAATAATACCTTATTTAACCTTGGTAGAGATGCCAATAACCTTCAGGGAGTAATTTCTAATGTAGAGATTATTGGTGCAGCAGAAAGCTCATCCACATGGTTTGAAATAGACCTTAGTAATTTTGATCCTTTAGAAACTGCTACTCCTTTTAAGGTCGCATATGTAAAGAATTTTGCGATTTCAAGGTTTATCATTAAAGATAATTATACCCTTAATCCTTCTGTATTTTTAGTAGCAGACAGCAAGTTTCTAGGGAGAGATGAAACAGGAAGATTAAATTACGATTTAAGTACTTTCAATAGAATTCCGATTCAGGGTGTAGTTAAAAATGCGAAGGCAACAGGAATTGGTACTGGCTATGCATTAGTACAACCTTTTAGTGGTAAACGCTTGTATTTTGAGAACTTGGAAGGTGAACAAGGGATCACAGTAAGGTTAGAACCTGGTAGTGGTAAATCCAATGATGATCTGAACTTAACCTCAAGTCAAAAGATGGGATCTATTGATGATGTATACATCAAAAACGTATCGAATAAACTAGGTTTTGCAGCATTATTTATCAAACCTCATGCAAAGATCTGTAATAATATTTATGCTACAGATCTGTATGCAGAAAACAGTTTATCAACGTTATACATTGCATCTGCAAGTTTATTACCTCAGTCAAGAAGAGGAAAATTTACGAACACTAAGTTTGAGAATATCTCTTTCAAACAAACTATCGTTAATAGGGTGTCTAATGGAACGAATAATCTTGTCGCTTCAAATTATCCAGCAGACTCAGGATTAGAAGGGTTAAGATTTATGACGGAGTTGCATAGACAAAAACTAGTGACGGTACGAAACAGTAGATCACCAAAGCCTGGAGTATATTCATTGATAGTAAGAGATGCAGGTGGGGAGCGTTATAAAACTCATCCTATTGCCCCAATTATGTATACAGCTAGGTTCTCTAAAAATACCATTGGGAATATTACAGGAAGATACAATGTGAGTATCCCTAATGAAAATGATATAGAAGTTTTAGGAGGAGTTTTCTCCGGAGATAAGGTAGTGTATAGAAGCGAAGCAAGAGTGATTACCACTGCGGCTGAAGATACAGATTACATTTACGAATAACCCTAAAAACTTATAATCATGAAAAAAACATTAATATTTATCGCTTTACAATTGCAGGTGATTTTCGCTATTGCTCAGACGCCATTAAACTTTGATACAGAGATATTATCTTCTGGTAATTACATCGTTGGTGTTCCTTACGAAGTTTCTTCAGTAGGTGCTACAAATCAAATTAAAATTAACTGTAAGGCAACTGGAACGGAAGCAAAATTCGGAGTTTATGCTGATGACGAAGGAGCTCCGGGAGAGCTGATATTTCATTCTAATACGATCACACTAACCGAAGATGAAGTGATGGTTTCTCTAGAAAATACGGTATTAGAGCCAGGAAAATATTGGATCATGGTAAATTACAAGTCCAATGGATACCATGTAAATGCCAATGTATCTGATCCTTTGTCCAAGGTGTATTATACCCAACAAAGGTTTAGTGAAAGTTTCCCTGTATCAGCGGCAGAATTTGATCTTTATTATGGGCATCAGTTCCCGTTTTCAATAGAGGTAATAGAGAAGCCGAAATCATTTGAGATGGAAGTGTATCCTAACCCAACAGTAGACGATGTTCATATTCAAGCCAACCAGAAAGAATATATGGTACATGTTTACGACAGTCAGGCTAAGAAAGTACTTTCTCAGTTTTGTCAAAATTACAAAACGGAGTTAGAGTTAAAGACCTTACAGAAAGGAACATATTATATAGTGATTGAAGGAGAGGAGACGTTTAGAATATTGAAAAATTAAGAAAACATCAATCCCTTTTTTCTCTAGATAAATTGTACATAGTATTTATTGACAGATAAAAAACATGAAACGACAAACAATTTACTTCTTATTTCTACTCTTAATGAGTACTTCATCATTTGCTCAAAATCTAGTGAATGAAATACAACAGGAAAAGAGAACCTTACTTGCTTTGATAAAGAAGGCAGAGAAAAAAGGGATTGATGTAACTAAAGAAAAAAGCACAATCCGTACAGCTGAAATATGTGAACGATTTGCGGATTGGGATGAAAAGAACATTAAAAAAAATGAACAACTTTTTAAGCGTTT
Source organism: Flammeovirga agarivorans (assembly GCF_012641475.1). Taxonomy (NCBI): domain Bacteria; kingdom Pseudomonadati; phylum Bacteroidota; class Cytophagia; order Cytophagales; family Flammeovirgaceae; genus Flammeovirga; species Flammeovirga agarivorans. The sequence continues at coordinate 240,968 of NZ_JABAIL010000006.1, forward strand.
AAAGACGTACAAACAAAATGCCTTAGAGGTAGCAGAAGAACTACCCAACTTTGAAAGAGAAGAGATTGTTTTGATGTTACAAGACGCTCAGCATACTCTAGAACTTGCTTTGAAGGGAAAAGTTGTAAAGCAACCTATCGAAAAAATTGATTGGTCGAAAGTGAAACTTGAGGGGAGTGATGCACTGTACAATGGTAAGCCGGTATTTCTAGCAGATTATACATGGAAACCAAAAGTAGACTTCCTTACAGAATACCATGGAAATCTAGATGGAATATTCGTAACTACAAAGTATCTCTTAGACGAGAAAGGAACATTAAAACCAAATTTCAAAAAGGAAATTATAGAAAAGCCATCGGGTAGAGTGGGTACTGTATTTTTAAATCACTTGAATCCACCCAAATGGTTTACAGAAAAATATCCAGAAGCCTCAGTAGGAAGCAGAAGGTATTTTGATTATGATATTGACCATCCTGCGACAAGAGCATTACAACAATCTCTATTAAAAAGTATTGTACCTACTTTTAAAGATAAAAAGTATAGTTCTATAGGTTATATGTTAGTAAATGAACCTCATTGGCATACTAAAGAAAAATCATGGGATACAGGTGAAGTTTCATCCTATACTTTTGCCAAGTTTAGAAAGTACTTGGAAGAAAAACATAAGAGCATCGCACAACTAAATGTCATTTGGAATACCTCATTTGAAAGCTTTGACAGTGTGAAAATTCAAGTACCAATGTCTGGAGATTTACGAGGATCTGCTGTTTGGTACGATTGGATGCGATTTAACCAACTCAGAGGAACAGAATGGTTTCAGTTTTTATCAGACGAAATTCATAAATATGACCCTAAGGCAAATACGCATATTAAAGTAATGCCCCATCTGTTTTCGGAGAACGCAAGAGATCATGGAATAGACTTAGAAGCTTTAACAGAAGTCACAACAGTGATTGGTAACGATGCAGGAGCTGTATATTCTGACATGTGGGGGAAAAAGGAGCCTGAGTGGTCATCAAAATATTACTTTGATTGGAAACAGCTTTGTATTGGCTATGATTTTATGAAGTCTGTTAGTCCGGATAAATTAGTATTTAACTCAGAAGGTCATTTTATTTCAACGATACGTTTCAGAGACTTGAAAATGAAACCGGAATATGCTAGAGCCACCTATTGGTTAGCCACTATGTTAGGACTGGATGTGATGCAAACATGGTTTTGGCCTAGAGATGTAGATGGTTCTTTACGAAAAGAGTCTAAAGGATATGCAGCATCTTTAACGCAAATGCCAAGAGTTATCAATGAAATCACATTAACTTATTTGGATATGAATGCCAATGCAGAAGCTTTGACAAAAATTCAGAAGTTAAGAAAACCGGTACGTATTTTTCATTCAGAGACTTCTGCAATCAATAAACCAACTCATATGGAAGATGTTTATCATACATATGAACAGTTTCTATTTGAAGGTATAGCAGTAGGTTTTGCGACAAAAAATATTCTAAATAAACAGCCACATCATTTGTGGGATGTTGTAGTTATTGAAAATACACCTTTTGTCACTAAAGAGGAAAGAAACGCCCTTCAAGAGTATCTTGATCAAGGAGGGACAATCGTAATGGACAATAAGAGCATCCTTAAAAATGAATATGGCGAAAGTATAGATGTACTGACCCAAAGTAAGGGACAATTGATAAAGTTCAACACAGCAGAGAATATTCAGAAAAAAGTACTTAGCATAGTAAAGAAAGATGATATACAGATTCATGAGACAAATATGTTGAGTCATAAAGGGTGCATCTGGAGATATTTCGAAAATGAAGAAAAACTTAAGATTGTATCTATTGTCAATGTGGGTAAGTCGGAAGCTAAACTTGATGTTCTATTAAATGGGATAGACCAAAGTGTGGAGCTTACAGATGTGATTACAGGGAACAAAATTGAGAATGGGTTTACCATGAAATCACTTGATGTGTATTTATTAAAAGTGGGAACTATTCAGAAGAAAGGTTTGTAAAAAAAATATATTATTGGAACTATAATAGATGTGTGTTTCTACTTCAAGAGCGCCTTACACAATGTAAGGCGTTCTTTCTAAAAAGATCAATCACCTTAGTAATTCTAAAATTTCACATAACACTTTAAACCATACTTTTCTGTTATTTCTCGCAAATACCTAACGGTTATAATAACTATTTGTGTAGATACAAGAAATCGAAATAAATAACGGGTGTACATTGTTTTTGTTAATGCTCTTTTGAAATATTTCTTTGGATCCATAATACGTTACTTTGCGTAAGGAATCGCCCTTTTTAGTTGATTAAAAGCTGTTTTTAACCAATACTTGTAGTGTTCGAACATTTACTGATGAAAATTATTACACTAATTTTTTATTGAAATGAAACATCTAAAAATACTATCAACGATTATTCTATTCTTAAGCACTTATTTCAACATCATTGCTCAGACTACCATTCAAGAAACAGCAGATGTCTTCTTCCCTGAGAAAGTTGTAATAGCTTTAAATCATCCATACTTTAATTACGCAGTGAATGATGCGTACCTAAAAGGTATGAAATATGAGACCACTTTTGGTGAAGATTCATTTAATGGTAAATACAGAACATCAGTTCCTCATGTATCTTTAATGACCAACCCAATGGAGAATAAAGATGCTTATGAATTTGAAATGCGTTCGGCAAAATTAATGGGAATCGATGCATTCAAATTTGAATTTAGACCTCTTGGAAGTGATTTCTATATCAGACAGTTTAAAAAGATCTTTGCTGCCTATGTAAAAGTAGCAGAAGAGAAAGAAATAGATTTTAAGTTTACTATCGCGGTGGAGATGAACAGGAATAAAAATATACCTGTGACCCACATGATGATGAAAGTAGAAAAGAACCTGAACGAACTATTTGAAACCACAAACTTTTCAAAGAAGTGGTTGAGAACTGGAAATGGTAAGGTCATCGTCTTTACTAAATTCACTCAGAAAGTCATCGATGAAGGATTAGTAAAACTATACTCGAAGCAATTTGTGAAGGATCCTTCTCTCATGGAAAAAGTAGCGGATGTCTATTCATCATTGAGAAATAAATTAAAAGACGATGTGGCCTTTGTTTATCAAGCAGATGTTGTCGGGAACAACTACTTTGTAAATCAAGTATTAGATCATTTTCCAGCAGTGTATACTGCGAGAGGTATTCAGACATACGAAAAGGGTATCGATAACTTAAAAAGAATTTGTAAGAACAGAAAACGTCCATTTGTACAGAGTGTATTTTCAGATGGTCAAGGTGTGCAATTGTATAGCAAGGTCAATAATAAGAAAGTAGAGGAAGGTTCTAAATATGCACAAACTGTACAGAATAGGGACTTATATATAAAAGGGAACAATTACAAGATGACGGGCACATTAAGAAAACTCTTAGAAAAAGGAGTGAATCGAGATGCAGATGCTTTTTGTGTATCTTCTTGGAATTTCTATGATGCGGGTTCTCATTTTGCTCCCGAGATTCACCACGGATACGGACCTGGTTTATTGTTGAATTACTACAAAAACCAATGGAAAAATGGAGTGACAACTACACAAGATGAAATGGTGATGGTTTCTTTTAAAAACTATATGACCGGTGGTTTAAATAAGAATACAGGTATTACAGTAAAAGTGAATAGTAGATTTTATAAACTACCGGAAATGGATAGTGTAGAAATTGTTACGGTACTAAATGAACAAGGTGAGGTTTATTGTAATAACGAATTTGTAGGGACTGCTCCCAAAGGAGTATATGCATTCTATGTACCTAAAGAAAAAGGGGATATACACGTTAGAGTAAAAAGAGGAAAAGAATCGGTGATTAATTATTTAGTTCCTAAGAATATTCAAGCAGCTGAAGAAAATATAGACTTCTTAACCTATACTTTTTCTAATCTAGATAGAAAGTTTGCGTCTTTTTCTCAAGAGATCATCTTAAACAATGAGATAGAACAAATGAGAAAAAGGTTCTTGATTTCAAGACAAGATCAGATCGATTGGAAAATGGCTGCAACAGAAAGGTTTATTACAAACTTGGAGGCAATTCAGAAATATGGACATGACTCAGAGAAGTATTTGAGTATTCAAGATAAAAATTATAAAAAGTACAAGCTTCAAATCAAAAGTATCTTAGAGGATCTCCATTACGAGATTTGGTGTGAACTAGAGGAAAGTGCACAGAACAACAAAGGTATGCTTACGCTAGATGATGATGTTGATGATGTACTAAAAGGATATAACATTTTACCCGGAACACAGAATCTAAAATAAACGTAGAAATATAGCTTAAAAATAGAAAAGTAATTATTTAAAGAGTACGACCTTGTTGTGCTCTTTTTTTATACATATAGAAACATATAGTTTTTGGATAACAACTTGTTTTTTCTGTTCACCTAGGATATTTGAGACATAGATTATTAATGATGTGAACGAATAAATGAAATGAATGTATTATTAAAAACAATAGCAATTTTCACCTTATGCCTCACTTCATCTTTAGTGATGGCACAAAAGGTAAGCTTTAATAAGGACTGGTTATTTACACTAAATGATTCTGTTGAATATACTCTGAGTACTTACTCAACTGAGCATTGGAGAAAAGTGAACTTACCACATGACTTTTCTATCGAACAAGATTTTGAGAAAGATAATGAAGGATGTACTGCCTTTTCATCGGGTGGTATTGGTTGGTATAGTAAGCGTTTTAAATCACCTGCCTTAAAAAATCAGAAATGCTTTATTGTATTTGATGGAGTATACAACAATGCTGAGTTTTGGTTGAATGGGATAAAGTTGGGAAGCCATCCTTATGGTTATGCACCTATCTATTTTGATCTCTCCAATTATTTAAACCGAGATGATTCCGAGAATATACTTATGGTAAAAGTAGATCATAGCCGTTATGCAGATTCTAGATGGTATACAGGTGGCGGAATCTATAGAAATGTAGATATCGTTGTTACTGAAAATGTATATATACCAGTTTGGGGTACTTTTGTGACTACACCCAACATTAAGAACACTACTGCAGAGGTCGCCATTCAAATCGATTTGAGAAACGACAGTGGTTTGTCCCAATCGAGAAAGATTCATGTTGATATCTTAGATGCTAATAATAAAGTAGTTGGAAATTCAGTTCAGGAAGTACTTTTTCAAAATTCAAAAAAGAAGGTCATCAATACTAAAATAGTGATGGATAAGCCTCACTTTTGGGATCTTAATGATCCATATCTGTATTCTGCCAAAATCACTCTTATTGAGAATGGTAAAAAAGTACAAGAAAACGTAACTAGGTTTGGAGTGAGAGATATTCATTTTGATAAGGATAAAGGCTTTTTCTTAAATGGTAGAAATGTCAAAATCAAAGGTGTTTGTTTACATCATGATGCTGGAGCAGTAGGAGCAGCCGTTCCAAAAGATGTTTGGAGACGGAGGCTTACATTATTGAAAGAAGCAGGCTGTAATGCGATTAGAAGTGCACATAATCCAGCATCAGACGAGTTTTTAGACCTATGTGATGAGTTAGGCTTTCTTGTACAAAACGAGTTCTATGATGAATGGGATCTACCAAAAGACAAAAGGTATAATATGCATGATAAAGAAGTAGATTTCATTACTAGAGGACATGCAGAACATTTTCAGAATTGGGCGGAAAAAGATCTTAAAAATACAATGCTTTCAAGTCGAAACCATCCAAGTATTTTTCAATGGAGTATAGGCAATGAAATCGAGTGGACCTATCCGGGTAATCGTGGAGCGACGGGAATCTTTAAAGAAACCAATAAGGATGATAAGATGGATTGGACACTATGGAGAACAGAAGTTCCACCTCATACACCTGAAGAAGTTCGTGAATTTTGGAAAAACTATCCGGAACAGACTTTTAATATTGGTGCCACTGCAAAGAAATTAGCCGAATGGACCAAAGAAATGGATAGTACTCGATATATCACAGCCAATTGTATTTTACCTACATCAAGTTTTGAAACAGGATATACAGACGTTTTAGATGTTGTCGGATTTAGTTATAAACCTCACAAATACGATTATTTTAAGGAAACGTACCCTAACCAAATCATGATGGGGACAGAAAATGTTCCGAGGTGGTACGAATGGAAAGCAGCCCTGGAAAGAAACTTTATTGCAGGAGTCTTTCTATGGACGGGTATAGATTATTTGGGTGAGCGCAGAGCCAAAGAATGGCCGTTGAAAGCAACACCTCATGGTTTATTAGACACTGCAGGTTTTCCTAGAGGTTCATTTTATATGTTTAAATCTTTATGGAGAGATGATATCCCTGTGATGAGTATATACACTCAATCTGCTAAGCACTCTATATACAAAGAAGGGAGTAATGGTAAGGTTGTAGAGAAGAAAAAAGGATATTGGGAATTGGCTCCAAGAGAATGGCAAGATGTAAATCCTTATTGGAATTATAAAAATGGAGAGGAGACCATAGTAGAAGTATATTCTAATTGTGAAGAAGTAGAGTTGTTTCAAAATGGGAAATCTTTAGGAAAACAATATCTTAAAGATCAAGAAGATTATACCTACAAGTGGGCTGTAACTTATAAGAAAGGTAAATTAGAAGCTGGAGGAACTAAAAATGGTGTACCTTCTAAAGTATCATTGGAAACAACAGGCGAGGTGACGGCAATAAGGATTTCCAAAGACCGATCTACAATGGTGGCAAACAACGCTGATGTTTCTCATTTTATCGCTCAATTAGTGGATAAAAAGGGAAGAGCTGTAAAAAATTCAGAAGAAGAAATTACCTTTGAAATACAAGGTGATCATGCTTTCCTCGGAACGGACGGGGGAGATACAAGAAAAATAACGAATTATAAAAAACATACAGCAACGACAGTCAATGGGCAGTGTCTCATGATGGTTCAATCAACAGATAAGCCCACAAAACTAATAGTAACGGCTTATGTCAACGGTAAGAAATTAGAATCTAACGAGGTCATTGTTGATATCAATAAAAAGGGGACGATAACACAATAAAATAATGAAATTAACAGACATATTAAAAGGGATTATACTATTGGGTGTTATACTTATATCTATTCAAGTACAGGCTCAGAATCATCCATTATCAGACCTTGAAAATAAGGACAATTGGGTTTTTAATGAGACTTTAAGTGATGAATTTAATGGGAAAAAACTAGATAAAGACAAATGGTGGATTTTAGGAGAGAATGGTGATTACCGCTCAAAATGGAAAGGTAGGGCACCAGGACAATTTGTGGCAGAAAATGTGAAAATCCGTAAAGGAAACCTTGTACTTCAATCTAAGTGGGATCCCAAATTCAAGTTTATCGAAGAAAAAAATAATGGGGTGTACTATGGGGGAACAAAAGAGTCATTTGATGGAAGCCACCCAATTACACAAGCTTGTATTATGAGTGAATCTTTTTTCCAATACGGGTACATGGAAATAAGATGTAAAATCGCTGATGCTCCTGTAACATCTGGCTTTTGGACGACAGGATATAAATCAGAAATTGATATGATTGAGAACTTTGGAAAGTTGCCTATTGGAAATCCAAAGAAGAAAAATACAGATCTTGAAAAAAAATATAGGACCAACATCATTAACTGGGAGGCCAAGAGAGATCCAGATTTTGAAACGTATAAAGCAGAAGATGTTATGTCAGAACGTTTAGCTGAAGACTATCATGTTTATGGTTTCGAATGGGACAAAGATTATGTAAAAACATTCTTTGATGGTCAATTGATAAGACATGTGACGAGAGAAGAACTGGAAAAAGAAAACCAATGGAAACATCAATTTCCGCAGGAATTGTGGATCAACTCAGAAGTATTTTCATGGTATGGACTTCCTACAGCTAAAGACCTTGAGAAGCCTGCAGAGTTTTTGGTAGACTATGTTCGTATATGGCAAAAAGAAATCACTGGTCCTGAGTTTGATGCACTTGGTTTTGAAGGTCCTTTCTATTTTCAAGGAAGAAGTGTAAATTGGTGGTGTAAAGCGAAAGAACCCTGGAGAATATCTAACGAAAAATCTTCTGATGGTACCTTTGCCTTAAGATTTAAAATGGATAAGAAGATAAAAAATAAGTCTTCTATATTTTCTCCTTTTGGATCATTAAATCTACCTAAGGGTGATAACGAATTAAATTTCAAAATTTGGATTGACAAAGAGACGGAAGTGGATCAACTGACTTTTGTTCTACAGAGTCCGTACAAACCAATCAAAGTTAATCTAAGTGACGTAAAGAAAAATAAATGGGTCGAAGTTTCAGTTCCTTTTAAAAGAAAAGAGGGGTCGAACTTGGCATTAAAAAATGGTGATAGGATACAATTATTTGTAACCGCTGACGACTTAAAGAGTACCACAGCATTGTTCTATATCGATGAAATATCTTTCAAGAATATCACAAAAGAAACGAAATAAAGAGCATGTTAGTCGTTGAAAGTCAAGGAATATACTTGTACAATCATTCCTTTTACTTAAAACAACATCGACAAGAACAACCTTAAGTAAATTGAATCATCAATTTTTTTGTCTTAAGAAGCGTAGAGAAATGAAACAGATTATTAATCGCATATGGACTGTACTACTTGCCTTTGTGTGTGTGGCATCAAGTGTATCAGCAGTCGAGAAAGGGAAATCACCACGGCCTAATATTCTATTGATTGTAATGGATGACTTAGGGTATGCTGATGTTGGATTTATGCCCAATGCAGCGAAAGATATATATACACCTAACATTGATAAATTAGCTGAAGGAGGAACGATTTTTACTTCAGCATATGTAACGCATCCGTATTGTGGTCCTAGTAGAACGGGATTAATGACAGGTAGAATGCCTCATGTTTTTGGAGCTCAATTTAACTTGGCTGCATTTTCTGGTTATGGTGTCGCAAGTGGAGAGTTATTTATGTCGGACGTTTTACAATCGGCAGGGTACCATACTGGTATTGTAGGGAAATGGCATTTAGGAGAAGAAGGTGAATTCCATCCAAATGAAAGAGGCTTTGATTATTTCTATGGTTTCCTTGGTGGAGGTCATGAATATCATTCTAGAACTTGGTTACCTGCAAAAACATACAATCCAGAAGGATATCAACCGGGAGCATATGGGATGGATTACAATCGTCCTATGATGAAAAATAAGACCTATTTAGAAACAGGGAAGGATAAGTATGTAACAGATGTACTTACGGATGCCACTTTGGAATTTATCGATGAATCTTCTGAAAAGGAAAAACCTTTTTTCTTATACTTATCGTACAATGCACCGCATACACCGCTTCAAGCAAAGCAATCTGATATTGCTGAGATTCAGCAGAAGTTAGGAAAAGATGCTGCACAGAAAGGTAGTAAAAGACTTACTTATACTGCCATGATGTACAATGTGGATTATAATATCCAACGCATTGTAGAGAAATTGGAAGAAAAGGGTGAACTTGAGAACACAATGATTGTTTTTATTAGTGATAATGGAGGAAAAACACCTGCAGGAGCTAATAATCAACCTTTAAAAGGAAGAAAAGGAGATGCATACGAAGGGGGCTTTAGAGTACCAATGTTTGTTTACTATCCAAATAGCAAAATGAAAAAAGGAGATGTAAATACGCATAATTTTTCAGCGTTAGATTTCTTTCCAACATTTGCAGCAATAGCGGGAGCAGATATACCAAAGGATAAAATATTGGATGGTAAAAACGTTTGGAAGAGTATTGAAAACAATACTGATCCACGTAAAGATGAGAGTGTGTATGTGCTAAGACACTACTTTAGAATACCTCGTAATGGGAATGTCAACCCATCAAACATCCAAAAATTTAATGATTTGAATAAAGTTGGAGTGGTAAGAAATAATTTCAAGCTTTATTCAAATGGTGATGGAGAATGGAAGCTGTTTGATTTATCAACTGATATTGGTGAAACTAAAAATATTGCTGCTAAACACCCTGAATTAGTGAAGGACATGAAGGCAACAGTTAATGAGTGGACCTATACTTGGGAAGATAAAAGACCAGAATTTTTTGATGCACCTCACTACAATTTCGAAGCGAATTGGAATAAGTTCAATATGCCAAACTTCGAAAAAACATTTGGGGAAATGCACCTCGATAAAAAAAGTAAATAAGACTAATTTTTGAGCATTGATGAGTAGAGGCAATAGTTTCAGTTGCCTCTACTTAGACTATTACTTTTATCACACCTACTATTACGTATTAAATACTAAGAAATGAAAAGGATTATATTACTAAGCTTACTATCAATCTCTCTTTTTCGCGTCTATGCACAAGTAAATCCCTTATCTGATCCCGATAATGATGGAGGTTGGATCCTCAATAAATGGGCAAGTGATGAGTTTAATGGTACATCACTCAACAAAGATAAATGGTGGGTTCTAGGAGAAAATAATGATTATAGAGCCAAGTGGAAAGGCAGAGCACCAGGACAATTTGCAGGGCATAATGTAAGAGTTGAAAATGGAGAATTGATTCTTACTTCTCAATGGGAGCCGGGTTTTGATTATGCAGTGGAAACGAATAACGGTTGTTATTATGGCGGTACCACTTCAGGCCCCGATGGAAGTAAACCCATTACACAGGCAAGTGTGATGAGCGAAACGTTCTTTCGTTATGGTTATATGGAAATCAGATGTAAAGCAGCAGATGGTCCTGTTACCTCAGCTTTCTGGACGACAGGTTATCATAGTGAAATAGATATGACTGAAAATTACGGTCGTCGTCCGATTGGAAACCCTGAGAATCAACCCGATGAATTAGAACGTAAATTCCGCACTAATTTAATCAGTTGGGATCCCGATAGAGCAGAAGACCATGCCAATTGGAAAGTGGAAGACGATATGGAAGTACGTATGGCCGAAGACTATTACGTATTTGGTTTTGAGTGGGATAAAGAATACATGAAAACGTATTTCAATGGTAAACTAGTTCGATCTGTAACAAAGGAAGAGTTAGTAAAAAATGACCAATGGAGATATGATTATCCTCATGAAATCTGGCTGTCATCTGAGGTGTTTTATTGGTATGGTTTACCAAGTGAAGCAGATTTTGCAGAGCCAGTTGAGTATAAAGTGGATTATATCAGAGTTTGGCAAAAAGAGGAAACACAATCTTTTTTTAACGCAAAAGGATTTGAAGGTCCGTTTTACTTTAAAGGAAGAAGTGTTCAATGGTGGAATTCGGCCAATCATCCTTGGAGAATTAGAAATGAAAAAGCTGCAGAAGGTGAATTTAGTTTAAAGTTTGAGAAAGCAGGAGTTTTCTCTGGGAACTATTCTATCTTCTCACCATTTGGATCAATCAACTTACCTGCGGGTGATAATGAAGTGAGTCTAAAGGTTTGGTTAGATAAAGATACAGAGGTAGATAACCTACAGGTAACACTGTTCAATCCTAGGATTACAATACGTCTAAATACTAAAGATATTGCCAAAGAAGAATGGGTGACTGTCACTCAAAGTTTCTCTAGAGAGGAAGCTTCGAATCAAAGTCTAACAGACGGAGACAGAATACAATTAATGCTAAGAGAAAGAGATATTCAAAGTGAAAAAGTACTTTTATATGTCGATGATATTCAGTTTAAAAATGATTTAGATTCAGGACCACCAGAGTATACAACTCCTGATGATGAATATCCTGATGAAAACCATGGCGATGGAGATAAAGATGAAACGCCAAAGGAGGATGAAACGACAGATCCAGATGATTCGGACAAAGATGCCGAAGTAACAGATCCAACATCAATAGATTTTGACCAAAAAGAGTTTACTGTTTATCCTAACCCGACTATGGATATATTAAATATTCAGGGTGATGGTATGGGAATCATAGAAATATGGTCTTCGCAGGGTACTTTATTAAGGCGATGGAATAAAACGGAATCCTTGAGTAAAGTATCATTAAATGGTTTTATCAATGGAATGTATTTCGTTGTAGTAAAAGCTCAAGGAAAAGTATTCCGATATAAAATCATGAAACAATAAGAAAACGAAAGTTTCAACTTATTTAATAATAGAGGCTGTTTTTTACCATAAAAGCAGCCTCTAATCATAATAAACAATTAGTGCGAAATGAAAATCATTAGAAAACTTATTCTCTTACAACTTATAATGGTTGTGCCTTTAGTACTGTTTGCTCAAATAGAAAAAAGATCAGATGTTGGTTACCAAGGTCCTAGTACGAATGAAATACAATCGTTGCCAATCGTTGCTACTTTACATCCTTCTGGTCACGCAAATACTGATATAAAGAACTTTCAAAATGCAATTAATACTGCGGCTCGAAAAAAAGGGGGAAGAATTATTGTCGAGAAAGGAAATTACCAATTAAAGGATATTCAACTAAAATCAAACGTACATTTTGAGTGTAAAAAAGGTGTTGTTTTTATGCCGAGACTGGATTTGGAGAACAATACGAAAGTACAATTGATTTTTGCTATCGGTCGTTTTGCCAATGAAAATATTGAAAATGTCACTTTTATTGGAGAAGGGGATATTTCACAAAGGCCTCGATTTTATTACGACCGTACTATCGCAAAAAAATGCAGAGCTTTTACTGTCGGGAAAGTCACCAACTTATATATTCAGAACTTCTCTGTAACTGATGATCAAACTGTTTTTTCTGCTATTTCCTTGAATATGAGAAAAAAAGGAACATCCAAAAATGATCGTCCCAAAAATGTAACCATCAAAGACTTATCTATTTATAATGCTTCTTACGGTTATGGTTTGGTACAAGGAAATACGGGTGAAAATATTTGGTTGAAAAACCTACAATCTATTGGTGGAGTAACGGCGCGTATAGAAACACATACAGGAAGAGAACACAATGTGGGAGTGGATAATGTAATCATTGAAGATGTTGTTTGTACTCAAGGAAAAGCGGCAGTATCCATGCAGCCACATGTTGTAGAAAATGGGGTTGTTACTGTAAATCGAGCAAAGGCGATTCGTTGTGAATGGGGTGTGATGATCAAAGATGGTTTTATTTCTAAGAAATTAGATAAGAGTAAACATTGGGAGTTAGGTTCCTTTGCTAAAGGATCATCCATCAAAAATGTAGAAATGATTCATGGAGAAGCCACGACTATATCGAGACAATCAAAAGTGTATATCCCTGATGCTTTAATGAAGTTTTACCAAGAAGATAGTTCACCAGATAAGGAAACAGGCATTGGTTGTAAGTTAGGACCATCTATAGCGGCCATTCTAAATTTAGCATCTGATGAGGTAGACATCGATAAAAAATCAATATCCCATACGGGTAAACAATCGGAAGATAGATTGTTAATTGTAACTGAGGAAGTTAAAAGAGTTCGTTCAAATTAATGATTTTCCGTTTTTAGCAGAAAAAGAAAGGCTGTGTATTTGTCTAAAATATAGAGGAATACACAGCCTTTTATTTATGCTTTTTCTTCTAAGCTTTTACTATACTTACTTGGTGATACACCATAGTATTCTTTAAACATTCTACTAAAGTGTGTTCTGTTTTTAAATCCTGTTCTTACGCAAACTTCTGCGACCGGTAAGTTTTCTTGAACTAAGAATTCTGCCGCCTTTTTAAGTCGGTAGACTTTTAATAACTCATAAGGAGTATAGTTTGTAATTGCTTTTACCTTTTGGAAGAAGGTTGTACGGTTTAAGTATAAACCTTTAGCAAATACGTTCATATCAATGTCTTCATTTTCAAGATTTTCCTCAATAAGTTCGTAGAACTTCTCAATAAATATAGCATCGTCTTTATTTGTATTTTTCTTTTCAACTTCTACAGGGAAATCTATTTGGAAGCGTTCTCTTAATTGCTTTCTATTTTTCAATAGCATCTGAGATGAAGCAACTAAGTGTTTCATATCAAAAGGTTTTGAAATATAAAAGTCGGCTCCCACCTCTAGTCCTTTTACCTGATCATCGATGGACGATCTAGAGGTAAGAAGAATGATCGGAATATGACTTGTTCTAATATCTGTCTTTAATTTCTGACATAATTCTAGGCCATTTACTTCAGGCATAAGAATATCACTAATGATCAAATCAGGCCATTCGTTCTCTAAAGTATTTAGACATTCCTTACCATTTTCAAAGCAAGTAACGTTGAAATATTCTGATAGTACATCACTTACAAAAGTCCTGAGTTCTTCATTGTCTTCCACATAAAAAACATTAAGTTCTTTAAGACTTTCATCCATCAAATAACTCGGAAGTTCTAAAGTAGTAGGCAGGATCTTTTGCTTCTCATCGTCTGTCTCGTTGCTTAAGATATCCTGCATTCTATTTTCATTCAGAATTTCTTTTGCATTCACTTTTACTGGAAGCGTTACAGAGAAGGTTGTGCCTTCGCCAACTTCACTTTCAATCGATATTTTACCGAAGTGCATCTCTACTAATCGCTTAGAGAAGGCAAGTCCAATACCTGAACCAATAGAATAGGTATTTGAATTTTCAGATTGATAAAAACGATCAAAAACGTAAGGCAAGTTTTCCTTTTCGATCCCAATACCTGTATCGATTACTTTAAAGAAAAGTGATTGCTCATCGTAACCATATTGAATCTTAACAGTATCTCCTTTCTTGGTAAATTTGAAGGCATTATTGAGAAGGTTATTTAAAACAATCTCAATTTTATAACGGTCAGCAGTAATAAATAACTGATTGGCGTCCCCTTCAATTTCAAGATGTTTCTCTTGCTTCTGTGCTAAAGAATCAAAGTCTTTTTTCATGTCCATGACCAAACCTGTAAAATCGAAGTTTTCTGATTTCAGTTTTAGTATGGACTGTTCAGCTTTATGGAAATCTTGTACTTGATTGACCAATTGAAGCATCTTATTCGATTGTCTATGAATAAGATCCAGATGTACAAATGCATCTTTGTTAGAAGAGAACATATTTAATAGCATCTGAATTGGACCAGTAATCAAAGTGATTGGTGTTCTAAACTCATGAGAGATATTCATAAAGATTCTCTCTTTTGTTTTGTTCAATTCATCTACCCTCATACGTTCAACATGCTCTAACTCCAATTCATGTTTTAAGTGCGTATGATTCAACATAAATCGAATGACGATAAATACAATGGCACACAGTAAAACAAAGTATAGGAAGTAGGCAAATGGCGTTTTCCAGAATGGTGGTCTCACCACAATATTCAATGATATTGGTGCAGTCCAATTATTTTTTGAGTTAGAAGCTTTGGCCTCTAATGTATATTTTCCAGGAGCAATACCATTGAACGAGATATTCTTGAATTCAGAGGTTGTTTCAATCCATTCATCATCTTGAGGTAGTAATCTATATTTAATCTTATAACTGCTCGGATAGTTAGAATAGTGCAGTAGTAATAATTCGATAGAGAAAATATTCTCATCATAACGAAGCGTAATTTTCTTTTTCTGATCTAAAGGTTTGTCTAAAATTACCCTGTTATTGATGGTGTCGTTTACGTTAATGGTAGTATTTAGTAAAACTAAGTCACCAAAGCTAAATGGAGGTAAAGGCTTTTCGATATCAGTCTTCGCTGGATCAAAGAAACAAATACCATTACCTGCTGCAAAAACAATTTTATGGTCGTTTTGCTTAAAACCTACGTTTTCAAAAGCATAAGCATGAATTCCATCTTCTACTGTAAACTGTTTAAATGTTTTAGTTTCAAGATCAAAAAGATTTAATCCCTTATCGGTAGTAATCCATAATTTATTTTTCTCATCATAGACGATTTTCTTAACGATATTATTATCAAGTCCATCTTTTTCAGAGTAACAAGAATACTTTAATTTATCTTTCGAATCATCTTCTATAATACAAAGTCCCTTTCCTTCAAGTCCAACACATACAGAACCATTAGGAAGTAATACAATATTAGATACATGGTTTGAAGGTAAAGATGAAGATTTATTGTTTTCATTTTTGTACTGATCGACCTGCATATCATTAATACATACACCGTCAGCATTATGAAATTTCAGCAAACCACTTAAAGTTGTACCCACCCAAACCGAGTTGTTTAAAGAATCAATCATGATGGTTCTAAACTGGCTTGCATTGGCAATTTGTGTATTAGGGTTTTCAGAAAGTTTCTCTCCAGTGGTAATGTTACCTTTCTCATCTAATTTTAATCGAAATAGACCATTGTTGGTAGCTACCCAATAATAACCGAATTTATCCACTTCAATTTGGTAGAATTTCGAGTAAGTCATTTCAGAAATCTCATTTGACTTAACTGCTATCCAATTCTTTTTGTCGTTAGGTTTTTGATAATACCATTGTCCTCTTTCTCTGGTAAACCTCATCCATTTTCCTCCTTTATTGTCTTTAATAATAGAAGTCCATTTAACTGGGAGAGGACTGTTTTTAAATTCTTCTGGCAGGGGAGCAAGTTTTTCTGTTTTAGTATTGTAATAAACTAAACCTCTTAAGTAAGAACTTAAAAGGATATGTTCATCGTCCCAAACACAACCCTCTAGAATTTTATTATTAAAGTGCCTTCCTCGAAGTTCTACTGTATTTAAGTCAGCATATTTAAAAGGAGAGGCATTCTTATCAAAAGTGAAAAGGCCATCACTTAGAGAGGCAATCCAAATTTCATTATTTTCTTTTTCAGAAATAATATCACTGACCCTACCTATTTCTAGGTAACGGTCACATTTGTTTCTTCTATATTTTTCTTTTTCAGTGAAACTATTTGGGTTTTTGAATAAAGCGATGCCTTTAGAAAGCATTCCGGCCCAAAGTTGGTCTTTATCATCAATTGCCAATGCTCTAAAACGAGCATTAGGGAAGAACTTTTTCACATAGTGGAATTGATAGGAGCCGTTATGCTGTTTTGCTTTGATAAAGCTTATGCCATTATACTCTGCTACATAAATATTATTGGAAGCATCTTTCGCAATACCTTTACAAGAAGAAATGTTTTCTTCTAGAATATATTCATGATGATCACTTTCACTATTGTAGGCAATAAGACCCTTCGCAGTGGAAATTAGGATAGTATTATCACCCATCGGAAGGGCATCATAAACATATTGAAACACTTTATCCTTAATCTCAATACTGTGTACTCTTTCCAATTGATAAGTATCCTTATTATAAAAAAGTAAACCTTCATATTCGGTAACGCAAACAATATGATTCTTAAATGGGATAATCTTAGCAATGATACAAGGCTGATCGGATTTGCTTACAATATTTGCTGTAGGAATAATCTGAATTTTCTGTTCATCATAGATAAAAACATTCAATCCATTTTCAGTACCCACCCAGATATTGTTTTTCTCATCTTGGTATAAAGACCTGATTTTATTGTCACTTAATATTTTTTCGTAGTCACTATTTCTAAAATTCTTAAAATCGTAACCATTATAGCGATCGAGACCATTGTATGTTCCAAGCCAAATCAAACCTTTGTGATCTTCAATTAAAGCAGTAACACCATAATGTGAAACTCCATCATTGATACCATAATTTGTTAGGCCTTCGTTAGAAATATTTTTTGGTTGTGCAGTTACATCAACAAAGAAAAATATTAGAACAATAAAGGACAGTAAATAGTAAAATTTTCTCATCTGTAATATTGTAGTCTTGGTTGGACTAAAAAATTGAGTTGGTAGATAGTAATTTGTATTCTGAAAAAATCCCCCTCAATAAAAAAGATTTGAATTACCATAAATGTAAAAAATACATTAAATTTACACAAAAGTTTAGAGGTTTATTTCAGCACTTCTATTCATTATTTTTTAATCTACCTTTTATTCAATTTTCAAACCGTCAACAATTAATATATGAATACATAATTACACCTTCATTATTTTCTATACTTAACGATATCTTTCATCTGATTTAGTTCAAAATATATTCCTTTTCAAAGTCTTAATAATTGTAAATAAATGGATGTTTTTCCTATATTTGAAATCTCTTTCTTTAGTTAGAAAACAGAAATTTCAATTTTTTGAACTAAAATATACTAACGATTATATCCCATGTGTATGGAAATTTGCTATCAGTTAACTAATTCAATTTGTGGTATTTACGTGTTGGTTTTACGCGAAAAAACATTTTATTGATTTAAAGTAACCTTCAAAAATTTATCTCTATCTACATTTAGATTATCAATTGAAACAAACTCTTGCCTCTTGTTGAGAATAACTAAGAAGATTTAAGGAGTTTGGAGTAGATAACAGATTAGAAATAAACAAATATGATCGGCATGGTGAAATGGCCAACTCGTTATTTTATTAAAAACAACAAGATTCACCAACTAAGATCAATGCATTTATTACACTAATCAAGATGAAATGAAATAGAATAGAATCGAGGGGTTCTTTTACAATGAGAACATTAATTTTTTAGTCCCTTTGATTAGAACGATTTTTATTAATTGAGATGTAACATGAAAGCTTACTTATCTAACTTATTCTCCTTCAGGTATATCATCTGGATGGCAATACTCTCAATGCTTATTTTTTCTAATGATGCTACCGCTCAAGAAAGAATCATTGAAGGTAAAGTGTTAGGAGCAGAAGATAACCTTCCATTACCTGGAGTTAACATTTTAGTACAAGGAACAAAACAGGGAACAGTATCGGATTTTGACGGTAAATTCTCAATGTTAGTGACTAATGGGGATGTTTTAGTATTCTCTTTTATCGGAATGCAAACTAAAACATTCACAGTAAACTCAGAATCATCATTGACAATTACATTAGATAGTGATGTAGAATTACTAGATGAAGTAGTAAAAATTGGTTATGGTGAACAAAAGAAAAAAGAGATCTCTGGTGCTGTAGCACATGTAAAATCAGAATCTTTAGAAAATTTCGTTACCTCTGATATAGGAGATGCGTTGCAAGGGCAAGTTGCCGGTGTGAGTGTCACATCAGCATCAGGTTCACCAGGTGAAGCATCTGTTATTCAGATTAGAGGTGTTAGTACAGTGTCTAATGTAGAAGGGGCGAACCAACCGTTATACGTTGTTGACGGAATTCCTCAAAATGAAGATCCCCGATTAGCACCTAACGAGATTGCATCTATTGATATCTTAAAGGATTTAGCATCTTGTGCGGTCTATGGTACAAGAGGTGCAAACGGTGTAATTTTAATTACAACGAAGACAGGTAACAAGGGAAAATTAAAAGTATCATTAGACGGTAATTATGGTGTTAGGAAGATAACATCAAATACACCTGTGATGAACTCACAAGAACAAGCCTATTTTGATATCCTTGAGCAAAGAGCTTTAAATCCAGGTATTTCTGATGATGAAATCAATATGTTTATCCAAAGAAACAAAAACAACTTCTTGAATGATAACAACTTAGATGAGCTTGTTTTTGTGGATTATGCACCAACACAACAATATAACTTAAACCTAACAGGTGGTTCAAGTTCTGGTTTTACTTACAACCTGACAGGAGGGTACTACAACCAAGAAGGTAGTGTGATTAACTCTGGATTTGAAAGATTAAACTTTAGAGGTGGATCTAGCTTTAAATCGAAAAAATGGACGATTAACTCTTCTATTGCGATTTCAACAGAAGAAAGACAAAGACCTTCAGGAAACTTGTTAACACAAACAATTAGATATAAGCCGTATATGGCTCCTGTAGACCCAGATAAAGATGTTTATGCGGGTGCATCAGATCAGGAAGCTGTACAAGCTAACTTCCTTTACCAGTCGTTGTACTTCCAAGATTTTGAAGACAGAGACCGTTTCTCAGGAAACATCAGTATTCAATATGACTTTACAGATTGGTTGTCATTTACAACAAATGCTGGTGGTAACGTTATGAATAGATACCGTTCTCGTTTCAACCCTTATTTCAAGATTGTAAATGAGAATACAGGAAAAGAATTTTCTGACCCTAACAATTCGTACTACTCAGAACAAAACGAAAGAAGTTCAGCATTTAGTTGGGATGGTAGATTCTACTTCAAAAAGAAATGGGGAGAGCATAACTTCTCTGCATTATTAGGTGGATCATTAGAAGAGTACAACGGACAAGGACATACTGTATTGCGTAGAGGTATTGTTGATAACAATAAGCCAGGGTTTGGTTCTGCTACTTTAGAAACTTCAGTGATTCCAGGGTTTAACTATGTCTATAAGATCATTGGTACGATTGGTAGATTACAATACGATTACAAAGGTAAGTACTTGGTATCAGTGAGTGGTAACTACAATGGTAACTCGAAGTTCTCGGAAAATAATAAGTTCAAATTCTTCCCATCTGCATCTGTAGCATGGAACATCTCTGAAGAAGCTTTCTTTGAAGGAGCAAAAGAGACTATGAACATCTTCAAAATTAGAGCATCACATGGTAATGTAGGTGGTCAAAGCTTTAGACCATACTCAGATCTTCCTACAATTCGTAGAGGTTATGATTATGAGTTTAACGGTAAGGTGTACTCTGGTGCGGCGCAAGCAGCATTTGCAAACCCAGATGTACAATGGGAAACATCTATCCAAAATAACATTGGTGTAGATATGGCATTCTGGGGTAACCGTCTAACATTTAATGCAGATGTGTACCATACAACGAAACAGGATATGTTATTCCCAATTGAAGTGCCTTCATCAGCAGGTACAGCAACGGGTGGCAACAACGATAAGCTAGTAACATTGAATGTGGGTAATATGATCAATAAAGGTTATGAAATTGCCCTTGGTTACAAAGGTAGAGTGAAGAAACTGAGCTGGAATATTACAGGTACTTTCTCAAGTAACCAGAATGAGATTACAAATATGAACTCAGAAGATTTCGTTTACACTGCCGATCAAGGTTTGATCTGGGGAGCTGTAAACCAATCTAGAGCTACAGTATTTGCGAAAGGTTATGAAGCAGGTGCATTTTTCTTATACAAAACAGAAGGTATTATCAATACGGAAGAAAAGTTAGCACAATACAACAAAGTAAATCCTTCAGCGAAAATGGGTGACTTAATGATCCAAGATACAAATGGTGATGGTCAAATTACAGAAGCTGATAAAATCTATGCAGGTAGTGGTCTTCCACAATATGAGACAGGTTTCATCTTAAACTTAAGATGGAAGAACTGGGATTTCATGATGAACTGGTATGCTGCTTTAGGTCATGAGATTATGAATGGTAGTAAGTTAATGGCTTACTCAGAGGGTAGACACCAAGATCAAATTCATACATGGTCTCCAGATAATCCATATTCAGAAATTCCTGCTTACCGAGGTGATTTGAAACAAGGTACTACAAACTTTAGAGGAGATACGGATCTTTGGTTAGAAGATGGTTCTTACTTAAGACTGAAAAACGTGACTCTAGGATATACTTTACCAAAGAGTGTATTGAAGAAGGCAAAAATCGATACTTTCAGAATTTATGTAAGAGCACAAAATCCATTAACCTTCACAAACTATACAGGTTATGACCCAGAAATTGGTGGTAATGGAGTTTCTTCAAGAGGTTTAGATAAAGGTAATTATCCAATTACAGCTTATTATTCAACAGGTTTCCGCATCAACTTCTAAACAACTAACGAATATGAATTTAGTATCAAAAAACATCTTTAGATGTATAATAATATTGGTTGGTATTTCTGCCCTAACATCTTGTACTAAAGATTATTTGACAGAAATCAACCCGAACGAAACAACGATTAAAGATTTCTACCAAAACTTAGATGATTCTGAAGCGGGGTTAACTGCTGTATATGCTTCGATGATGAATCACTACATGTGGAATTTTGGAGAAGAAGCTTGTCGCTCTGATTTAGGTTACCCTGGTATGGATAGACCCACTCCTACAAGTAGGTTGTTGGCTTACTATCAACATACATACACTGAAACAAGTGATGAAATCAATAAGAAGTGGGCGGCATTATACAATGGTATTTTTAAAGCCAACCAAGTGATCCATGGTTTACAATTTGAATCGATGGAAGAGTACAAAGAAGAAGAGCTTTGGGGTTTACAAATGGCTCAAGCGCGTTTCTTCAGAGGTTTATTCCATTTCTATGCACACCAAGCATTCAATAATGGTGAAGTAATTATTAGAGATTCTTGGGTAGATGCTAACAATATGTATAAAGCAGTTTCTCCAGCAGATTCAGTACTGAATTTTGTGAGAGAAGATTTAAAATATGCTTATGAACACCTTCCTGCCAACTACAATAACACAGCAATTACAGATGTAAGTGGTAGTGCGAGAGTGACGAAAGGATCTGCAGCGATGATTTTAGCAAATTCTTACCTTTTCGATTTTGTAGACGGAGCGAATTATGATTCAGCAGCTTACTATTATAATGATGTAATTTATAATTCAGAATATGGTTATGCTCTTGAAACGGATATGAGTAAAATCTTCACTACCGCAGGAGCTTTCAATTCTGAATCGATTCTAGAAATTGCATATTCTAATGATGTTCGTCCAGATTTAAATAACTGGGATGAGGTAAATGGTCAAAACAGATGGGCTGCGGTATTCTCACCTCAAAGTTATGGTGGAAACAGACAATCAATTCCTGTAGGTTGGGTAGCATATGCTTATAAAACAGAGCAGGTAGATCCATCAGATGCTAGAAATACAGTAGAAGTAGAAGGATCTTCATTTGCCAGAAATATTTCAATGAGAGCATCAGCTATGATGGCCTTGGCAGAAGATGATTTAACTCCTTATTACCAAATTGGTTCAGTATCTGAAGCGGACCCATTTAGAGCAGGTGGAGCAAGGTCTCCAGAATTTGGCTACTACAAACAGTTCAGTAACTATGATATTTTAGACAGCGAAAGAAGTTTACCAATGGGTAACCAACGTTCTGCTAAAAATGTAGTAATCAATAGATTGTCTGAAGCTTATTTAAACCTTGCTGAGTGTAAAATTCAAATGGGACAGCTGAACCAAGCAATCAATTTGATTAATGAAGTGAGATCTCGTTGGGGCTTAGTATTATTAGGTTCATCAACAGATGGAAGTAAAACTTTTGATGGGTTATCATACAATGCGACGAATTTAATGGATCACATTATGTATGTAGAAAAACCACTTGAGCTTTCTGTAGAAGGTCATCAGATCAGATGGATTGATTTAAGAAGATGGGGTATTATCAAAGAAAATTTCCAGAGAATTTCTAGCCAAAATTATTGGGTAGTTCACTTCAAAGATGCAAGAACTTATTCTCAGAAGACGCTTTGGAATTCTAGTATTATCCCTGGTGGAGATACGCATCCTACTCCGGAAAAGGAATTTACAGCTCGTCCAAACTACAAGATTGTAGATGGTGAGTCAGCATTGATGAACTACATTCCATCATTGCATGATTTCTATCCGATACCAACTTCTGAGTTGTCGACGAATCCAGGTGTAAAAGGCTAAAACGAAGATAATCATGAAAAATACATATAAAATATTCTCATTAATTTTCTTGAGCATCTTGGGTTTTACCTCATGCCAGGAAAAAGACGAAATGCCTGATGAAGCTAAAGTAAGAGCAATCTCTTGGGCGATTAGTGAAGAACATAAAGATACATTAGAGATTTCCATTGATGATTATATCTCATTTATGGATGCATCTCAAGGAGTATTATTTCACGAATGGACAATTGAAGAATCATCAAATTATTTAACAGGTGATTTTAGTAAAACTGAATTGGATTTTACTCCATTTATTGATGAAAGTAAAGGATTGAAATCTGAAGATGCAACAGTACATGTATTGTTCCCCGAAGCAGGTGTTCATAAAGTGAGATTATATAACACTTATGATAGACAAGTGACTCACAATGGTTTAGAAAGACAGTTAGAGGCTCAGCCTTTGGCTTCTCAACCGGGTATTTGGGTGATTGATACTACATTTAATATTGAAGTATACGATCATGTACAACCTTCATTTTATGTCTTGAAAAACCATACAGATACCGTATTATTTGTATCAGCAGAAGACTTGATTGATGGTGCAGATGATTCTGAGTGGGCTACAGTTCCATTGATTGCAGGTGAAGATACACTTACATTTGTAGATACGACTACAGTAGGTAAACCAACAGATACAGAGTGGACATTAAGCTACTTAGATACGGTTAACAAAAGCAGAGTATTTGATATCATTCCGTTGAAAACAGGTCAAGGTAGAGCAGGTTCCTTGAAATCGATCAGACAAGGTGCTTCTCAGGCTTTATCTCAAACAGTACAGAAAATTATACCTTTAAAATTAGACATTTCAGCACCAGTTTTAGTGCCACAATATGAAATCTATCATGGAGAAACTTTGGTGTTTGCTTTCAACGAGGGTGATGAAATTCCTGAAAATACAGATGAGTGGACTTCAGTAACTATCAAGCTAAATGAGACACTTACTTTTGTAGATAATACAGAAAAAGGTTTAGGGAATGGAAGAGTTTGGACGCTAAATAATGCGGATCAAGAAACTTATACTGATGAAACATCTTATGCTCAGTATCCAAATGTTTCTACACCTTTTGAGGCAGGTACTTTCAAAGTTACTCGTACAGGTGTAACAGGTATTCCAGATGCTGAGGAAGAAGTAAAGATCCCTGTAATGATTCAGGTCAACGAAGCTTTATTAAAAACTTCATCGCTTATGCAAGATGCTGCTAAAGTAATTTCATTTGAAACATCAACATCAGTAGCAAACATTGGAGCAGATGCAGCAAGTCACTTCACAGTACATATCACAAACCCTAATGGTTATGATGCTTCATCAACAATCTCTAATGTGGCGATTGATCCAAGCAACGATAGAATGATTCAGTTAACGGTAGGTGAAACCACTTACAATTCTGATGAAATTACAATTGCTTACTCAGGTAATGGAGGAATTACTTCTGCTACAGGTAACGTCTTGGAAGGTTTCGATGAAGAAAGTGTTGTGATTTATAATACGGCAACGAATGAGTTCGAAAACCCAGATATGATTAGTGTAGAATTGGGATTAACTAACCTTGGTAATGCACATGCTGAAGGTTGGTACCAAGATGGAGGTTCGGATACGGACAAGAAGAAATGGGCAAGAACTACAGACCTAGCATCAGACGGAGATGCAAGTATGTCATACGTAAGTGATGACCGTACATTGCAAGCATCAACGTTATTCTCTATCCATAATATCCATGCGGGTAAAACATGGGACAATGGTATGAAGAATGCTCCAGGTGATTATATGTTAACTTTCGACATCTATATCCCAGAAGGTGTAGACTTTACAAACGGTTTAATTACAGGTTTCCAAGATACTTCTCTACCTGATAATGATAAGAGTTCGTATACTCCAGATCTATCGTCAGTAGAAAAAGGTCAGTGGGTAACCATCAAACAAATTGTAAGCTTTGATCTACAGGCAAACCGTAGACAATTAGTATTACAAGTAGTTAACCCGGTTCCTTCAACGGGAGCGTTAGAATTCTACTTAGATAACTTTAGTTGTGTAGCTATCGAAGCTAGACCATAGAAAACAAGAAGGGGGTATCTTCTGCCCCCTTTTGTTTCACTCAAAACTTAGAAAGATCATGAAAGTTTATAATAAATTAATTGCATTTTTTGCTGTTGCTGCATTTTGGGGTTGCCAGGATATTGAACCTGAAAAAGGTAGCGAAATTGCACCTACTGAAGTCATTCAAATAAGTAGTCAAACGGCTTTTTCACCAGCACTGCAAACAGAATATATTAATATTTATACGGAGAAATCATTCAAGATTCGTTATGTAAATATCACTTCACCAGTAAAACATGAATTCAATGAGTTTTCATATACTTTAGGAGGTGATGCAGTAGGTGACCAGTCAACAGTTTCATATTCAATTGCAGACTTTGAAGACCCTATCTATCAGGTTAATGAAGATATGGATAGTATTGTTATGCAGAATGTAGATTTAATGACTTACAACATTCAATTAGCAGTGACAGAAACGGAAGACGGAAATCAAAATTTAGGTACGATGGATGTAGTGGCCTCTGCAGACACAGTGATTGTATATCCATTTGAAAGGTACTTAGAAGATGCTGAAGGAAATATTGTTGGTATAGAATACGGCACTCCAGATACTGTAGCTAATGAAACTCCAGTTGAATTTACTTTCAATGAGAGTGTAGCAGGAACAGTTGAGGAAGTTCTGAACTAACATAAAAGACCATAATTATAATTAATTCTTTGAGGGATTCGGTATTTTATATCGAATCCCTTTTTTGTATTGCAAATAAAATGGCATTGAAATGAAAAGGTTGTTAAAGAATGAATCCATAATTTGAATTTCATCCCTTAACAACCTTTTTAGTGAAATTAGAAAATATGTGACTAACTGATTACTGACTTTTCGTAAGCTCTAACTTCAAAGAGTTTGGCGATAGAACTACCATATGTTTCATTGATATTTACTCGGAGAGATGTAGTTTTAATCGTATCAAAATTAAACTTTATACGCCTTGTTTTATTATCGGTAATAGTGCCTATAGTAACCCATTTACCGTTAATTCTTGCTTCAAGATTTAAGTCTTTAAGAAGTTCAGGTGGAACAGTATCTGTAAAGATCTTTCTGTTATTGTAATTATTCCTCATCATAATATTCATCTGAACATTAGTGTCACACTTTAGAACGATAGAAGATAATGCCACAGGCTTTTCCCATTCCATTTGCACAGAAGCAGGGATCTGGTCAGTAGACCAATGATGTAGAACTCCTTTAAAATCTCTAGACCATCCATCATTTAATAGATTAACGTCACCGGATTGTGTTGAGGAAGCCGACCATTGTTTCACTTCTTTGGCCAAATCATCTTTATCCATAGCAGGATGATCTGGAATAAAGGCATCATTCAACATTAGCTTTTCCTGAAGCTCAACCATATGTTTCTGATAAATGCCTCTTGGGTTTTTCTTATGCTGAACACACAAGGCAGCGGCTGTTCCCGTAGCTTGTCCCATCAAAGCACAAGTTGCCATAACTCTAGTCGAAGACAATGCAATATGAGTCTGACTAATATTACGTCCACTAAATAGAAGATTATCAATATTTCTTGAATATAAACTTCTAAATGGGATCTGGTAAACTTTCTTAAAATGATAATGGAAATAGCTAGGAGGCTCATCCAAGTTTTCAATACCACCTGGGTTGTGCTCGTCCAGCGACCATCCTCCATAGGCTACAGCATCATCAAAATGTTGATGATCAACAAGGTCTCTTTCTGATAAAATATGGTCTCCCATAAATCTTCGAGATTCTCTTCTTCCCGGAACAGAGCCAATCCATTCTAAAGCATAATTTTCAGTTCCTTCAAAATCCCCTGAGTTTTTTATATAGTCCCAAACACCATGTACATACCCCATCAGTTTGTGTTGTATTTCATCTTGTTCGGCGATAATATCATGCTTAGATCCTACTTCTACCCACCAATAGCCCTCATTAAAAGAACGCACTTTTCTGCGAGGGTTAGATTTTTTCAGGTCAAATGGGATGGCGAAAGAAGGAGGAGAATAGGCTGTTGGTTTTCCCATGTCTTTCCCTGCTATCAATAAACTGGCACCCATTTGCCAACCATCAGCTTCTTCTGGGGCATACTTCTCATTGAACTCACTTCCAGCTTCTCGTCCTGTTCTATATTCTGCACCAGCACTTGCTGCTAGTAACCCATCACCTGAACAATCGACAAACTGTTGAGCAGAAATATGATATTCTGTTTCTGTACTATTTTGCCAACAAATGGCTTTCTTGATACTACTACCCGTCATTTCAACATTGACTGCTTGAGTATTTAGTAATAGTTCGAGGTGGGGTTCTCTGATCACAAAATCATATAATACATGATCCCATACAGAAAAAGATTCTTGAGGATTATTAAATCTATTATGAAGTAAAATCTCTTCAATAATTCCAGTTTCTCTTTCTGGTATCCAATCTGGTTTTAAGTGATTCACACCATTGACCAAGACTCGAATTTCACTAGAGGCATTACCTCCTAATACAGACCGATCTTGAACAAGTAATGTTTCAACGCCCTCTCTAGCTGAAGCGACTGCAGCACATATTCCTGCGAGTCCTCCTCCAACAACGACTACTTTGTAGTTTACTTCTTTAAAACGTTCAGGCTTTCCTCGTTTGCCATCACTAAGTTGTTTCCAATTGTCTCTGGAACCATCATTAATAATATTATCCTTTGATTTTTTATCCTTGGCACTAATAGAATTTGAGGATAATAATAATCCAGAGGCGATAGATCCCTTCACCCCTGATTTCAAGAAATTTCTTCTTTTCATTTCAGTTACTTAATTAGAGTTTAAGATTAGTTGATGGAAAAAATCACAGATGAAGAACACCTGTGATTTCGAAAAAAAATTATTACTACTTGGAATATTTTATTGTTAGTTATTGTGTTAAAACAGCTTGATTTCCTTTCCAACCCAATTCCATTTGTGCCATGAGTTTGGCCACTAATCCTGGAGATGTTGAAGCGATATTTTTAGTTTCATGAGGATCATTTTTATGATCATATAATTCGATAAACAACGGAGCTTCATTAGGTGCTTTTCTATTTTTCCATACCACCAATCTAAAGTCCTTGTTTCTCATTGCATATCCCATGATGTCATTTTCGAATAATTCTCGATCCCATTTCTCCTTCATTTGTTCTCTGATATTGTCTTCTACTTCTTCAATAAGAGGACCGAAATATGTTTCTCTCATACCTTTTGATAACGGGTTTGCAGCCCATTCTCTTAATGCCGGAGTAGGGTACTGGCTAAATACTGCAGATTTCCATGTTTGATTAGGCTCTTCTAGCAGAGGAGCAAAAGATTGTCCTTCAAGATGCGAAGGTTTCTCAATACCTGCTAAATCACAAAGAGTAGGGAACATATCAACCAATTCTACTAAAGCATTAGATTGTACACCTCTGCTTTGTTTGGCCTGATCAGGTGTCCATACGATCAAAGGAACTCTAGTCGCAATTTCGTAGTTCGTTGCCTTACCCCAAATACCCATCTCACCTAAATGATATCCATGGTCAGACCATACCATAATGATTGTGTTTTCTAGAAGTCCTTCTTTCTTCAAAGCATGAATGACTTTCCCGATTTGGGCATCAACATAACTAGAAGTTGCTAAATAAGAATGGATAAGATCAGTAGCCAAACGATCATCAATTTTTCCTTTGTTTGGAATATTTGCTCTAGTTCTTAATTCAAAAGAAGCATGTAATCCCATTGCTGCTCCGTTTTCAGGAGCTGAAGTTTGAGTACTTAATTGTATCTCTTCTCTGTCATATAGATCCCAGTATTTTTTTGGTGCAATAAAGTTTAAGTGAGGGGATATAAACCCTAACCCCATGAAGAAGGGTTTATCTGGGTTTTCAGCAACCATTGCTTTAATATTTGCAATAGCTAGGTCTGCGTTCATCCCATCGATATATGTATTGTCCGGTACATCTGCACATTCAAAAGCAGGTCCCATACCCAAACCATATTTTGCTTCTTTACCATATTTTTCGATCATGGCAGCTTTATTCTTCTTAAAAGTTTCTTGATTTTCTTTTAAGACATATCCACCTACCAAGTTTTTACCAAACTTGTAACCTAACAGTTTTTTATTTGGTTGTTTTGACCAAGACTTCTCTTGATCCTTGTACTTACCATGATATACCTTACCACAGTTCATGGTTTCATAACCATTGGCTCTAAAGTGTTGAGGTAAAGTGATAATATCAGGATTTTCATCTCTAAAGTAAGTGTAGTTTTCAATCACATTAATTGTTTCAGGTCTTGCGCCTGTCATTAAACTTGCTCTTGAAGGACTACAAATGGCTTGTTGACAATAAGCATTATTAAACTGTAAACCCTGACTCGATAGTTCGTCTAAGTGAGGGGTAATAGCTATAGAAGAATCATAACAGCCAAGTTCTGGTCTTAGATCATCTATAGAGATAAACAACACATTTGGTTTTCTTTCTACTTCATTTTTCTTATTGATGGAAGAGCATGCCGAAAAAATGATAAGTAATAGTAAAAATTGGAAACTTTTTCTCATGTTATACTAGTAATAAAATTTTCATTTCATTTAGAAGTGCTATTGACGTACTCTTTTTTTAAGAGATTAGCCCATAGCATTGTGTTGTTGAATAAGCGAACATTACAAAAGTTTATTTGTGCTATAAAGATAATGAGATGTGTTGGTCTATGTTTTTTTGTCTATCAATGAGATGTTGTTTTACGTTAATACCTCAATTTTCTAATCAAAATAAGACATTTCAATTAAAAATGAGCCCTAACATTTTGCACTAAAATTCATCTTATTTCAAATGGAATTAGACTGAAATCATGTTGTTATAAGTATTTACGGAAAACAACATAGCTATCTCGGTAAATCTATTCTCCTTGTAATAGTTCCATTCCTATGTGTTAAAGGCGGTTTTTTACGTCTTTGCCATGTTGCTATAGATACCGATTTTTTTAAAATGTTGCTTTGTGTACAAATTGAAACATTTAATTAATTCAAAACAACTCACTCTGTTTAAAGAGCCTATAGATTTGTAACTGTTGATAGCGAACAAAGATTAATTCCATTTACTCGATGTCTTGATTATGCTTCATAAGAAATATTCAACGACAGATTATTTTTTATATGACTACATCGGTATTTCAAGAAGTAAAGCGAATTCTAGACATCATTTAAAAGTATAATTGAAATGAAGAAATTATTAGCAGTGGCATGTGCAGCAGTGATGTCACATTGGGCAGTAGCTCAAGAGAAAGGTATATTAGGACAGGAGGATTCTCCAAATGTTGCTTTAAAGAGTATTAATATTGGAGATTGTAAATGGACAGAAGGTTTCTGGGCAGATAAGTTTGATGTGGCAGAACACTCTATGGTTCCATATATGGGAGAGGTATTAACAGGTGATGTTGGGCATGCTTTAAATAACTTCAAGATTGCTGCAGGCATGAAAGAAGGAGAGCATAAAGGAATGCGCTGGCATGATGGTGATTTCTATAAATGGATGGAAGCAGCCATGTATGTATATGCTCAAAATGGAGATGAAAAAATCAAAGAAGAAATTGACGGGTATATTGATATCATCAGTAAGGCACAAGAGGAAGATGGGTATCTACAGACTTTTATTCAGTTAACAGATGATGTTGATCGATATGAAAACCGTAAGTACCATGAGATGTATAATTCAGGTCACTTATTAACATCTGCATGTATTCATTACAGAATTACTGGAGAAAGAAAGTTCTTAAATATTGCGATTAAACATGCTGATCTGCTATATACTATTTTTAGTCCAAGTACAAAACAGTATGGCCGCTTTGGTTTTAATCAAACTCAAATCATGGGATTGGTTGAGCTTTACAGAACAACGAAGGATAAACGTTATTTAGATTTAGCTGAAATCTTTATCAACAATAGAGGGAAATACAAAGTAGAAGATCATCCAACTACAGTAGGTTATCCTATTGGTGATATGGTACAGGAGAGAACTCCTTTAAGAGAATCTTCAGAAGCAGTAGGACATGCTGTATTAGCTTTATATTATTATGCAGGTGCAGCAGATGTTGCAGCAGAAACAGGAGAACAAGCGTTGGTAGATGCTTTGGATCGTCTTTGGGAGAATGTTACAGAACAAAAAATGTATGTAACAGGAGCTGTTGGACAAGCACACTACGGAGCTTCATCACATAGAGATAAAATTGAAGAAGGGTTTATCGGTGAGTACATGATGCCTAACATGACGGCCTATAATGAAACTTGTGCGAATGTTTGTAATTCCATGTTCTCTTATAGAATGTTAGGCTTACATGGAGAATCAAAATACGCTGATGTAATGGAATTAGTGTTATATAATTCTGCACTATCAGGTATTTCTATCGAAGGGAAAAATTACTTTTACTCGAATCCATTAAGAATGGTCAACGGTTCAAGAGATTATAAACTTCATAATACAGAAACTCCACATAGATTACCATATTTAGAGTGTTTCTGTTGCCCTCCAAACTTGGTGAGAACGATTGCTAAATCTTCTGCTTGGGCATATAGCTTATCAAAAAATGGTATTGCAGTAAACCTTTACGGAGGAAACCGTTTAGATACAAAATTAGAAGATGGGTCTACACTAATCCTGAATCAAGTAACAAATTACCCTTGGGAAGGCTCTGTAAATATTACAGTTGAAAAATGTAAGAAAGATGCTTTTGATATGATGTTACGTATTCCTGAATGGGCAGTAGGTACAACAGTTAAAGTGAATGGAGAAGCTGTGAAAGCTAAGGTGGAGAATGGTAAGTTTACGACGATCAATAGAAAATGGAGAAAAGGTGATATCATCTCTATTGATATGCCAATGGAGACGAAATTGGTAGAAGGCCACCCTAGAATTGAAGAAGCAAGAAACCAAGTAGCAGTGAAGAGAGGTCCAGTAGTGTATTGTATGGAAACACCTGACCTTCCTGAAGATGCTCAAATATTAGATGTATATATCCAAGGAAATACACCATTGGTAGCATCTTATAATAAAGATTTATTAGGAGGCATTACTACAGTAGAAACAACATTATTGATTAGAACAAATCAATCAGAAAGTAAGATGTATAATACTGTAGACAAGCCAGAATTTAAACAGTATAAAACGAAATTAGTCCCTTACTATTCATGGAGTAATAGAGGTGACGCTGAAATGACGGTATTTATGCCGGTTGTGTGGAGCGACTTATAGAAGTGGACATCTAAAAAGCTGTCACTGTTTTCAATGTAATTTTATATTGATCATTTAGTGACAGTTTTTTTATACCCTTTGGCTTCACAATGACAATTATTTTTTGATAGAAATGAGTAATGAACAATGAAAAAACTTCACTATTTTCCAATAAGTTTTCTTCTTCTGTTATCACAGTTGGTATGGGCTCAGATCAATGACTGGGAAAACGAAATGATGTTTGAAGAAAACAAACTATCCTCTAGAGTACCTACTTATTCTTATGCATCAACATCGTTGGCATTGGAAGATGACCGATCAAAAAGTAGAGTGCTATTTTTAAATGGACAATGGAAATTCAACTTTGTCGAAAAAGAAGAAGATAGACCCTTAGACTTTTTTAAAACTAACTATAAAGCTAAAGACTGGGCAGACATTAAAGTGCCATCTAATTGGGAATTAGAAGGGTATGGTCAGCCTATTTATACCAATATCGTCTATCCTTTTACACCTAATATTGTTGAATTGGCAAAAAAATCGATCAAGCAATCAACATATTTGGGACCACAGCCACCAAAGCCTCCTTACATTTATAGAGACAATCCGGTGGGTAGTTATATTAAAGAATTTACGGTTCCAGAAGATTGGAAAGAGCAGTCTGTAATACTTCATTTTGGTGGGGTATCTTCAGCTTTTTATGTATGGGTAAACGGTAAAAAAGTAG
The DNA here is from genome assembly GCF_012641475.1 of Flammeovirga agarivorans. NCBI lineage: Bacteria > Pseudomonadati > Bacteroidota > Cytophagia > Cytophagales > Flammeovirgaceae > Flammeovirga > Flammeovirga agarivorans. Next base: position 274,394 of record NZ_JABAIL010000006.1, read on the forward strand.
GATATAGTCAAGGTAGCCGTTTGGCTGCAGAGTTTGATATTACAGAGTACTTACAATCAGGAAAAAATAAGCTTGCTGTACAAGTATTTAGATGGTCAGACGGTAGTTATTTGGAAGATCAAGATATGTGGCGTTTGTCAGGTATTCATAGAGAAGTGATGCTATTGGCACAACCTAAGGTTTCACTTAATGACTTTCATGTACGAACAAAGTTTGATGCTCAATTGCAAGATGCAACTCTTTCTATCCGCCCAAGAGTTTGGGTGAAATCTATAGATACAGAGTTAAAAAAATGGACGGTTTCTGCACAGCTATATGATGAAAATAAAAATCCTGTATTAGAAGATAAGTTATCGTTATCTGTCGATGAAATTTATAATGAAAGATGGCCACAAAGGGACGTCAATAAGTTTGGGATGATGGAAACGAAGATCCGTTTACCCAAAAAATGGTCGGCGGAGCAACCCAATCTTTACCAATTGGTCTTCGAAGTAACCAACCCAAATGGTGAGGTAGTGGAGGCAAGAACACAAAAGATAGGGTTTAGACAGATCGAATTCGGGAAAAACAATGAGTTGTTGATTAATGGAGAGGAGGTCAAAATTATGGGTGTTAACCGTCATGATCATCACCCCACCAGAGGCAAGGCATTAACAAGAGAAGATATCAAGAAAGATGTAGAGCTGGTGAAACAGTTCAACTTTAATGCGATAAGAACATCACACTATCCTAACGATCCGTATTTCTATCAGCTTTGTAATGAGTATGGAATTTATGTAATGGATGAAGCCAATGTAGAAGCACATGCACTAGGTTCATATATTCCTCAAAACCCACGTTGGCCTGCAGCAATTATAAGTAGAGTGATTCGTATGGTGGAGAGAGATAAAAATCATCCTTGCGTAATCTCTTGGTCATTGGGTAATGAAGCAGGAACAGGTCCTGCGTTTGCAGCTGCCTCAGCATGGGTAAAAGACTATGATCCTACAAGGTTTATACATTATGAAGGTGCCCAAGGAGATCCAACGCACCCAAATTACCAAGAAGATAAAAAGGCTATCAAAGCGATTAATAGAGCTCCATTTATGGCAAATCCAAGGGATCCATCATATGTGGATGTGATCAGTAGAATGTATGCGAGAATAGATCAAATTGAAAATTTAGCGACTTCTCCCTATATCAATAGACCGATGATTTTATGTGAATATGTACATGGAATGGGTAATTCGTTAGGTACAATTGGAGACTATTGGGATGCGATCAGATCTCATAAAAACCTTATAGGTGGTTTTATCTGGGATATGGTGGATCAAGGATTAGTAAAAACAAATGAGAATGGAGAGCAATTTTATGCATACGGAGGTGACTTTGGTGATTTACCAAACGATACTAATTTCTGTATCAATGGTGTTTTCTCACCAGATAAAAAGCCTAATCCACATGCATGGGAGGTGAAATATGTATTCCAGCCGGTAGTTTTTGAAAAGGTGGTAGGGAAAGAAACAGCTGTTCATATTATCAACCGTTTCGACTTTACTAACTTAAATCAGTACAATTTAAATTGGGAATTACAGGAAGAAGGAATAACGGTTAAATCAGGGACATTTGGGAATATTGATTTAGCTCCCAAACAATCACTTCAGCTAGAGGTACCCGTTAGGGAAAATCAATTAAAACCCAATAAAGAATATTGGTTGAGATTAACATTGAACGAAAAACAAGATCGTTTGTGGTGTAAGAAAGGATATGAAGTAGCCTATGAACATCTACAAATTCAATCAGTAAATAAAAAAGAATACGTTTCTTCTTCTAAGTCATCGATTCAACTGGATAAAAGTTCGGAGCAATTCCTTTTTGAAGGTAAAGGTTTTGCCATTCGATTTGAAAAAACAACGGGTGCCTTGGTTTCTTATGTAAAAGATGGAGAGGAGCTAATGGCTTCACCCATGAAGCCAAACTTCTGGAGGCCACTTACAGATAATGATAGAAGATTCAGAAAATTCCAATATAAAATGAAAGTTTGGAAGGAAGCTTCTGAAAAACTTATTACTGATAAAGTGGAAATAACGAAAACTTCTGAAGAACAGTACAAGTTGAAGGTCGCTCAACATTATGGAGATAAAATTAATGTAACAACACTATATACAATTCACAGTGATGGAACAGTGGGCGTAGCATTGAACTTAGATGCTGATAAGTCACTGCCTGAATTACCAAAATTTGGAATGACCATGGCTGTTTCTAAGAAATTAACTCAATCTAGCTATTATGGAAATGGTCCTTGGGAAAGTTATGCAGATAGAAAAAGAGCAGTAAAAATAGGCCGCTATGAACAACCTACAGACAGCCTTTTTTACAACTATGTAATGCCTCAAGAAAATGGGAACCATACCGATGTGAGATGGTTGAAATTAACTTCCAAAAATTCGAAGAAAGGCCTAGAAGTTACAGGAGACTTTAATTTTTCAATATGGCCTTATACCATTGAAAATATTGACAATGCAAAACATCCTTTTGACCTAAAGAAACAAAACTTTTACACTTTGAACATAGATTTGTTTCAGGCCGGTGTAGGTGGAATGCAAGCAAAACCCCTTCCATATCAGCAACATCCGTCAGGTAAATATACTTTAGAGTTTATGTTTGGAGGTGTAAGTAAACACCATAGAATTAGCCAATAGTTTTTTCAACTGAAGTAAATAGAGATGAAAATTAAATTATCTATAGCGTTTATTTTAACTAGTTTTTTCTGTTTTGCTCAGCAAAAACAACCGAACATAGTGCTCTTGTTTGCAGACGATGCAGGCTATTCTGATTTTGGGTTTCGAGGTAGTGAGAGCTACGAAACTCCAAACTTGGATAAGCTAGCTAAGAAAGGAGTGATCTTCGACCAGATGTATGTCACTGCTTCTGTCTGTGGTCCATCAAGAGCGGGTTTACTTACTGGCAGGTACCAACAGAGATTTGGCTTTATCGAGAACAATGTTCCTGGGATTATGGACGATAATAGTAAGTTTCTCGGTGATGAAATGGGAGTGCCTATAGAAGAAAAAATGATTGGGGAATACCTACAGGAAAAAGGTTATACTACTGCAATTTTTGGTAAATGGCATTTAGGTGAAGCGGATAAATTTCATCCTACAAAAAATGGATTTGATGAGTTTGTAGGCTTCAGAGGAGGAGCAAGAAGCTTTTTTCCATATTCAGATAAACAAAAAGAAAACCCACATGCAAAAGGTGTGGGGAAAGGTAGATGGTTGGAAAGAGGTTTTGAAAACTTTCAGGAACATAAAGGCTATTTAACCAACGTTCTCGCAGATGAAACTTGCAACTTCATAGAACGCCACAAGTCTCAACCATTTTTCGCAATGGTATCTTTCAACGCGGTTCACCTTCCCTTACAAATTGATCCACAGGACAAAGATGCATTTCCAGAATTAGAAGGTGTGAGAAGAAAGAATGCTCAAATGACATTGTCTTTGGATAGAGCTTGTGGCCAGATCTACGACAAGCTGGTCGAGTTAGGTTTAGAAGAGAATACAATTATTGTTTTTGCCAATGATAATGGTGGACCATCTGATAAGAATATGTCTTGTAACTATCCTTTTGCAGGAGTAAAAGGTACACAGTTAGAAGGCGGAATTCGAGTACCTTGCTTTATTGTTTGGCCAAATCATATCAAAGAAAAATCACGATACGACCAACCAGTAATGACTTTTGATCTGATGCCTACATTCTATGCAGCAGCAGGTGGAGATGTCTCTGATATCGAAAAAACAGACGGAGTGGATTTAATTCCTTTCCTAATGAATCAAAACAAAAATAATCCCCATGAAAACCTTTTCTGGAAATGGGAAACAAGAGGTGTGGTTAGAAGTGGTGATTGGAAATTAATGCGTTTTCCTGATCGCCCTGCCATGTTGTTTAATCTCAAAAAAGATCCGGGGGAACAAAATGATTTAGCAGCAAAGCATCCCGAAAAAGTACAAAAAATGTTCAAGGAGCTTTTTGCATGGGAAATGGAATTGAGAAGACCCATGTTTATGCTTAGAACAGCAGAAGAACAATGGTCAGCCAATCGTTTCGATCAGTTTAGAAAGCCTCCAACAAAGGATTATTTAAAATAGAAAACAAACGTTCTCAAAATTATAGATGAAATGGATATACTAGCAATATTATTGATTTTATGTGCCAGCTTTTTTCAAGGCACTTTTGGATTAGGAATGAAACATATCGCTCCATTAAAATGGGAAAATTGGTGGATAGTTCATGCAACGATTGCAATGGTTCTATTCCCTGTGATGTGGTCTATTATAGCTGTACCAGATACATTTGGAATTATCATGGAAGCGGATTCTTCTGTGATTTTTATGGCCATGCTCTTTGGTTTCCTTTGGGGTATTGGAGGTATTTTATTTGGTGTGAGTGTTGAATACACAGGCGTCAGTATTACCTATGGCATTGTAATGGGATTGGCAGCATCTGTGGGTTCGTTAATCCCTTTAGCTCAGATGGAAACATTGCCTGAAAATGCCAATATAGTATTAGGCGGTGTAGGTTTATTGTTAGTTGGAGTAGCAATTACTGCTGTAGCAGGAGTGAAAAGAGATCAAGATACTTCAACAGACATCGAAGAAGAATTTGAGGAAGATGGAGACGTACTGGTTGCTCCATCAAAAACAGAGGCGACAGCTAAGAAGTCGATCAAGACAGGAGTAGCTATTGCTGTAGCATGTGGTGTACTGTCAGCTTTATTAAATGTTGGTTTTTCTAATGCTTCACCTATTGTTGAATTAGCAGTAACGAAATACAATACCAATCCAACAGACGCAAGTTTAGTAGCATGGGTGGTAGTTCTTTTTGGTGCATACATTATGAATGCAGGCTATGCTTTATTCAAAATGGCACAAAACAATTCATGGACTGATTTCAAGGTAGAAGGAAGTAATAAAGCTTATATGTGGTCTGCCTTAGCAGGTATTTTCTGGTTTGCAGCATTAGGGGTATACGGACAAGGTGCTGCTCTTATGGGAGAACTTGGTGCAGTTGTCGGTTGGCCAATGATGTTAGGTATATCACTGATTGTAAGTAACGTTTGGGGATACCGTTCAGGAGAATGGAAAGGTGCTTCTGGACCTTTCAAAATATTGTTAGGTGGCTTGGTAGTCTTGATCGCTGCTACTTGTTTATTAGGGTACTCAAACATATAAAAACGACTATTATGAAGATTAAAAATATAGTTCCTTATGTGTTGTCACAAGATTTGGAACAACCCTTTTACTTTTCTCAATGGGATTATAAATCGAGAAAAATCTGTCTTGTAAAGATCATTCTTGAAGATGGTACTTATGGTTGGGGAGAAGGATATGGCCCTGCTGATATGATTGAGACAGGAATCAATTTCTTAAAACCATTTGTCATTGGACAAAATGTGCTAGAAAATGAAAAGATCTGGCAGATGATGTATTTAAGAACTTTAGATTTTGGACGTAGTGGTATTTTCAATGCTGCCATTAGTGCAATTGATGTAGCTCTATGGGATTGTAAAGGTAAAGTTTTGAATCAGCCTGTTTCTGTATTGTTAGGAGGGGTAAAAAATGAAGTCATTCATCCTTATGCTACAGGTTTCTATTTCACAGATTCTCCAACATTAGATGAGGATTTAAGAGCAGAAGCCAAGTACTACAGAGAGCAAGGTTTTAAGGCTGCAAAGATGAAAGTAGGCTTAGGGATAGAAAAAGATGTTTACTACGTCAATTTATTAAAAGAAGCCCTAGGTGAGGATGTAAAGTTGATGATTGATTCTAACCATGCTTACAATTACAGAGAAGCATTGGAGCTTTGCAAACGTATTGAACATCTGAATATCGGATGGTTTGAAGAACCAGTACATCCTGAAGATTTTAAAGGATATGCAAAACTGAGAGAGAATACCAACATACCTATTGCAGGTGGGGAATGTGAATATTTGAAGTTTGGTTTTCAGCGTCTTTTTGAGAATGATTCTGTTGACATTGCCCAGCCAGATATTTGTGCTACAGGTGGCCTGACAGAAGCCAAGCGTATAGCCACATTAGCAGCTGCACATCATAAGGATATAGTACCACATTCTTGGGGTACATGGATTGCCATTAGTGCAGCCATTCACTTTGTATCTAATCTGGATCAGAACCCAGGTAGAATGTTTAGAAACGCTCCAATGATTGAATTGGATCGTACAGAAAATCCATTACGAGACGATGTAGTAACACATCAAATTAAAGTCGAAAATGGTGAAATTAAGGTCCCTCAGTTACCGGGCCTAGGTATTGATGTAAACCAAAATTATTTAGAGAAATATGCAATCAACTATAGAAAAGAAACAGCTGAAGTTTGGTCATAAAAGACTTTACATTAATGGTGAACTTATCGAAGGGAAGACTGGCGAGGTAGCTGATGCTATTTCTCCTATAAATAATCAAGCAGTTGCCACTTTATCACAAGCGACTTTAGAAGATACGGAATATGCCTTAGAGTCTGCTCAGGCAGGTTTTAAAGTATGGTCTAAACTTCCCGTTGAGGAAAGAGTAGCTTGGATGATAAAATTACGTCAGCAACTATTAGACAATGCAGATAGATTAAGAACCGCTGTTTGCCATGAAATGGGAAAAACATGGGCGGCTTCTGAAGAAGATATTACAAGTATCACCGATGCATTAGCGTTTTATGCAAAGGCTATACAGGAAAAACAAAACTTCGAAATTGAAGATAGACAAGGTACACATACTCACCGTATGATTTACCAACCATTGGGAGTAGTCACGGCTTTCTTGGCTTGGAATTTCCCATTATTGAATCTTGGTTTCAAGTTAGGACCAGCGTTAGCAGCGGGATGTTCGATCATTATCAAGGCGTCTGAATCATCGTCTATTTCTGCTTCGATCATTGCAGAATTAGCTCATGAGATCAACTTCCCTAAAGGAGTAATCACAGTATTGCATGGTAACCGTAAAAATGTGGGCATTCCGTTATGTGAAAGTACGATTCCACAACTGATCACCATGATTGGTTCTACTTTTACAGCTCAGAAGCTAATTGAACAATCGGTAAAAACATCGATAAAAAGATATTCTATGGAATGTGGTGGAAATGCACCATTTATTCTTTTTAAAGATGGAAATATGCAAGATGCATTAGATATCACACAAGCCATAAAGTTTGGAGGTAATGCAGGGCAAGTTTGTGTAGCACCTAACCGTTTCTTTATTCAGAGTGATGTTTATGAGGATTTTAAGGATCAGTTGGTAAAAAGAGCACTTCAAACGAAAGTAGGATATTATGTAGAGGAAGAAGTGGACATGGGACCTGTAGCAAATAAAGCACAGTTAAAATCGGTGCAACAATTTGTAGAGAACTGTGTGAGAGACGGAGGTGAAATCCTTACAGGAGGCAAGACATTGGATAAAGAAGGTTGTTATTATGCTCCTACTGTAATTGAATTAAAAGACAGAAATGCAGAAATCCTTCAACATGAAGTGTTCGGTCCTGTATGTGTGATCATGAAATTCGATACAAAAGAAGAGGTAATGAAATTGGCCAATGATTCTACAGCAGGTTTAGCATCGTATATTTTTACTGAAAACGAAGAGCTGTTAGAAGAGTTTGCTATCAACCTAGAATTTGGAGAGGTACAACAAAATGGGGTGAAGTATGATATCAATTTACCTCACTTAGGAGTAAAAAATAGTGGTATTAGTATGGACTGTTCAGAATATGCACTGGACGATTATCTAATATTAAAACGTATTTCGAAAAAGATATAAAGTTATGATAAGTTTACCAAAGCAGTTTATCAGTTGTGATTGGGGAACATCTAATTTTAGACTCCGATTAATTGATACGAATACGCTTGATGTGGTCAAAGAACACAAGACAAGCAAAGGTGTAAAAGCCTTATATCAAGAATACGAATCGAACGCAAATACAAGTCAGTACAAGTACTTTTCTGATTACCTGACAGATCAATTGAATGAAATTGATGAGGCAGGAAATAGTAAAGTGGTCGTGGCTTCTGGAATGGCTTCTTCATCCATAGGATTACAGGAACTAGGCTATGCTCAAATGCCCATTGACGCTTATGGGAGCAATTTATTTAGCAAGTTACTGACCTTAAAAAAAGACCTTTCTTTATTATTAGTATCAGGCGTAAAAACCAATACAGATGTAATGAGAGGTGAAGAAGTACAGGCAGTAGGTTTAGCAGATTTTCTTCCAATAAAAAAAGAAGGAGTATTACTTCTGCCGGGTACACATAGTAAGCATATACAATATAAAAATGGTATTTACCATGGCTTGCAAACCTTTATGACAGGTGAGCTATTCGATCTAATTGCTAAGGAAAGTATTCTGAATATTTCGATGATAAAGGCCCCTTTTTCTGAAGAATATAAACCTGCTTTTGTAGAAGGAGTAAAGAAAGGAATGGAGGGAAATCTATCCAGTTCATTGTTCTCGATCAGAGCCAAGGATTTGATGCATAACAATTATTTCATGAGGAATAAAAACATCAAACCTGAGACGGTAAAGATCGAAAACTATTATTTCTTAAGTGGGTTGATGATCGGTGAAGAACTGACTTATCTGAAAAACTCTACGCAACACATTAGTGTAGCTGCTAATGGGGTATTAGGTGAACTGTATCGTATTGCTTTAGCTGAAGTGATGAATAGAGACATCAACTACCTTGAAGAAGATGTTTTAGAAAAGGCATTATTAATTGGTCAACGAAAAGTATTAAATACCTATGTATAGCACTTCATTTTCTCAAGAAAAGTTTCAACAAGCTCCAGTGGTAGGTATCCTAAGAGGTATCGATAAAGAGACATTGGATAGAATTATTCCGGTCTATATTAGGGCGGGTTTTTCTACCATAGAAATAACAATGAATACTGATGAAGCCACTTCGCTCATCCGTTATCTTTCACAAAGCTACCCAGATTTAAATGTTGGAGCAGGAACAGTCTGTTCGTTAGAAGATTTGGATAATGCCTTAAAAAGCGGGGCTCAATTTATTGTTACCCCAATTATTGATGAGACGATTATCAAGAAATGTAAGAAACAAAAAATTCCAGTATTTCCGGGTGCATTAACTCCATCAGAGATTTATAGAGCCTGGGAAGCGGGAGCCACTGCAGTAAAAGTCTTTCCATGTTCTCAATTTGGTATTCAATATATCAAAGATGTGATGGCACCATTGGATCAGATAAAGTTGCTTCCAACGGGAGGGGTAACAAAAGATAATATTACCAATTTCTTTAAAGTTGGAGTTGAAGGTGTTGGAATGGGAAGTTCATTATTTCCTAAAAAGTTGATGAACGAAGGACAAGAGGAAGCATTGGCTCTTCACCTAAAAGAAATCAAAACGGCTTACGAAGCGGCACTTCAGTTGGCATAAGTGTGTGATGTCAACAAAGAATGCCTAAAAAATTAATACTATGAAGCAGGTTATTTTAAAATGCTGTATTGTTTTATTTTCTCTCTCAATCTATTCATGTAGCCTAAAGAAAGTAGATAACAAAACAGATATCAAAAAGCCAAATATCTTATTTATCTCATTTGATGATTTAAGACCAGAAATGGGTACTTATGGTTCAGATGTAGCGATTACACCCAATATTGATAAGCTCGCTAAAAGAGGCTTACAATTTAATCAGGCGTATTGTCAGCAAGCCATTTGTAGTCCTTCAAGAGCAAGTTTAATGACTGGTGCTCGTCCTGAATCCATCAATGTAATTGAGAATTATACTTATTTCAGAGATGAAAATCCTGATATAATTACACTACCTCAACATTTTAAAGAAAATGGATATGAGACGGTGAACTGTGGAAAAGTATACCATGGTAAATTCTCTGATATGGAAAAGTCTTGGTCAATGCAACCAGATTACAAAGCATTACCTTATAAAGTAAATGCTTTAGTAGAGAAGTTTGTTGACCCTGATAATATCAGAACGTTCAAAGAAAATAAAGCGAAAATGGTGGCCAAGTATGGTAACCAACACGGCTTAGGAATGGGGCCAGCATTCGAATGTGTTGATGTACCAGATAATGCCTACATCGATGGTGTAAATACCGATATGGCTATCCATATTTTGAAAGAACACAAGGCCTCAAAATCTGACAAACCTTTGTTCTTGGGTGTCGGCTATATTGCGGCACATTTGGATTTCTTAGCCCCTAAGAAATATTGGGACATGTATGATAGAGACGACATTAAGTTGGCCAATCAATACAAAGGACCTGTAAATGGAGCACCTATGGGGTTACATGCTTCTTTTGAGTTAAGAGTTCGTTCCAATATTCCTAAATATGGAAAAATTCCTGATTCATTAGCACTGGATCTAAAACATGGTTATTTGGCTACTGCAAGTTATATCGATGCTCAAGTAGGGAAACTTCTTGCTGCTTTGGAGGAAGAGGATTTACTCGAAAATACTATCGTAATGCTTTGGTCAGATCATGGTTTTCATTTAGGAGAAATGGGAGTATGGTGTAAGGCCACCAATTATGATATTGCAACGAGAGTACCACTTATCATCTGGACTCCCGATCAATCAGAGAAAAGTAGAGGTGTAAAATCAGATGCTCTTGTAGAGTTGGTAGATATGTATCCTACTTTATGTGATCTAGCTGGTTTAGAAAAACCAAAACATTTAGAAGGGCAGTCATTTGCTCCTTTGTTAGATAATCCAGACTTAGATTGGAAATCAGCAGTATTTTCATCTTTCCCAACCCCTGCACTTAGAGAATGGGCGGCCAACCCTCTTTCTAAAGGAATGAGAGAAACGTATTTTGGTCCACTGATCAAAGATGTGGAAGCCAATATCAAAGAAGTAATGAAAGACAAGTGGAACCGTAAGTTATTTGAAAATGACTTGATGGGTTATGCCATGAAAACTCAACGTTACAAATTGGTATTATGGAAAGACCGCAAAAATAAAGATAAAGCACCGTTGTTTATAGAACTTTATGATCACCAAAAAGATCCTAAAGAGACTGTAAATGTAGCGGATCAAAATCCAGAATTGGTAAAAGAACTTATTCAACAATTTAATAAAGGGTGGAAGGGAAACCTTGCACCGATAAAAGCGGATAATTCATTAATATAATAGAGCATGTGTGACTTAAGCATCTGTGTATAAGAACTCTTCATTATATCACGGATGCTTATTTATAGTAAAGGGGCTATCTTTTTTAGATAGGTCCTTTTCATAGTTTTTAACAATCATTGCTAATTAAATAAATCATGAAAAAACAACTAGTACTGATCAGTTTATTACTATCATTCTTTTATTCTTCTGCACAGGAACTTGAGAAGATAAAAGATTACAAAGGATGGAAATGGGAAGACATTTACGTTCTGAGCAACGAATTTATAAGTGTTGCAGTCGTTCCTGAAGCTGGTGGCCGTGTTTTAGAATACAGTCTAGATCAAACCAATTCACTTTGGGTAAATCCTAAAGAATTTGGTAATAAATACTCGTCTTCTGATGAAGTAAAAAGCAATCAATGGAGAAATTTTGGAGGCTACCGTTTAGTACCTACTCCTGTAGAGAATTGTGCCTTGGGAGCTGATGGCAAAAGATCAAAAAGATGGCCCCCTCCAGTAGTAATTGGTGATGCACCTTATACGGTAACAAAAATAGAAGAGAAGAAGGGGCAAGCTGAGATTGATATTCAATCGGGAGTACAACATTTACCTGTACCCAAATGGATTCCGAAAGAGAAAACGTTTAGTGTACCAAAAGAACCAGAAGAGTCTATGCAATACTCAAGGTCTTTATCTATTGATCAGAACTCTAGTAAAGTATACTATCTCCATACGTTGAAAAATGTAGGAAAAACTACAATTGAGAGAGGAATTATGTTGAGTAGTCAACACCAATCTTGGTCAGATGTAAAAAAACAAGACGGCGAAAACTTTGTGGCTTACATTCCTTTTAGTCCAGAATTGCAATTACCTGATGGCAAGCAGTATCATATTAATGTAACACCAGAATTGCATTGGAGATTTGTTAACAGAAGAAGATTTCCACTAGATAAAAATAATCCGGAACATGTGGAGAAATTCTATAATATCGGAACCAATTGGACAGGTGAAGTGGCTCCAGGAATTTTTGAAATACATTTCGACTATAATATGATGGGTGGGTTTCATATCATTTCTTCTTCATCTTGGGTATGTTATGCTAACAAATTAGAGAACAAGGTTTTCGCCAAGTATTTTGAAAAATATGATCCTAAATTAAAATACGATCATGATGTAAATATTGCGATCTACAATAGTGGTTTAGAAACGGGTTACCTTGAGACAGAGGTTAAAACACCTATTTACACATTAAAGCGAGGAGAAGAATTTACCTTTAAAGAAACGCATGCAGCAGCTCAAGTATTAAGTTTGCCTGTTTTATCTTTAAACGAAACAGGGGTAGTGACCAGTAAACTAAAATACGATAGTAAAGAGCATATAGTGACCGCACAATATGGCACCTTTATTCAAGGAGAGTTACTCTTACAATGTTTTAATGACAAAAATAAATTGATTGAAGATATTCAACTTCATCAAGTGTCTCCTTTAAAAGGAATTGATTTGAATACTGTTGTACCTGAGCGTACATCTTTTGTCAAAATTATCGTAGTTGATAAAGACAAAAAAGAGCATGTATTGGATCAATTAGTATTTAACGAATTATAGCTTCAGAAAAAGGATTGGTCTGATTTTCCTAAAGATTAGACCAATCCTCCAAATTATTTGCTTAACGAACTTCCATCTTTGCTTTAGATCAAATTCAAGAACAATGTATTTTAATTCTAAGGCTATGAGATCTATTGCTCTTTTTATTCTACTTATGATGGGTATTAACATTGCAGATGCCCAAAATAAAGAAGCAAATGTTAACGTCAAGATATCAACCATTATCAATGCACCCGCAGATAAAGTGTGGGAAGTTTTAGGCCAACAGTTTGACGATATAGCTGATTGGACCACAGTAGTCAAGTCTTCAAAAGCAATAGAAAAAATCCCTACACATATTATTGCAGACCCTTCAGCACCCATTCCAGCAAGAGAAACTACTTCAGAGAATAAGGGTAAAACGATCACTTTAGTAGAAGTAATCACGGAATACTCTGATGAGAATAGATCATTGAAATTTTATGGAGATGGTCTTCCAGGCTTTATCGAATTTGCTTCAGATAAACAGTCAGTAATTGAGAAAGGACCTCACCAATGTGTAGTAGTATTTGAAGTAGAAGTGAGGTTGAAAAGTGTCTTTTCCATCTTTAAAGGAAAAGTCGAAAAAAGATTTGAGGAGAACTTTAAACGAGTTCAAAATGATTTAAAAATTTATGTCGAACGAGAGTTAGTAACCAAATAAGGGGTAATAAGTCTAAGGCTCAGCATTTTTTGCTGAGCTTTTTTATTGATCCAAAGAGACAATCTAATGATTGAAACAGACATCCCTTCTTTTTCACTTTTACATATTTGTTTGAATAACAAAGAAGTAATGAAATGAAAAGAAGAGATTTTTTTAAGAAGACAACATTAGCAACTGTAGCGACTGGAGTAGGGGTTTCCTCTGCTAGTGCAAAAGACAAAAATGGGAATATAAAAGAGCAAGCAAAACGAGGTAAAGACAATTGGTACCAGGTCGGTGAAGGCAAAAAAGGGGTACCTTCAAGACATAAAAAAGTATCTTATGAGGTCGTTGTTGTTGGTGCTGGTATTGCAGGAATCTGTGCGGCTGTCGCAGCAGCAAGAACAGGAGCAAAGACCGTTTTGATAAACGATAGACCTGTACTTGGAGGTAATGCTTCCTCCGAAATAAGAGTAACGGTGAATGGGGTTATGCACCTAAAGAACAAACATAAAATAGAAAGGGAAACAGGTATTGTAGAAGAGCTTCTCATCGAAAATTGGCATTATAATCCGCAAGAATCTTACCCTGTTTGGGATCATGTGGTGTATGACTTTGTGACAAGGGAAAAGAATCTAGATGTAATGCTTAATACGCAGGCATTAGATACCAGTACTAAAAACAACAAAATCTCAGATATCCTATGTTGGCAGTCAACCACTGAAACCTACTATACAATAGAAGGTAAGATGTTTTGTGATTGTTCGGGTGATGGTTTAATGGCAGCTCAATCAGGTGCAGAATACCGTACGGGAAGAGAGGGGAAATCTGAATTCAACGAATCATTTGCTCCGGATAATGCTGATGGATGGCAAATGGGGGCTTCCGTGATGATGATTACAAAAGATATGGGCCGTCCTGTAAAATATTTCCCTCCTAAGTTTATGATTCCTTACGAAGCCGATAAGATGAATAAGAGAAGAATCAAACATTTTAAAGAAGGCTATTGGTGGGTAGAACTAGGAAGTGATTATGATATCATCGCAGACTATGAAGAAAATCGTCATAAACTATTGGGCTATATGCATGGTGTTTGGGACCATGTGAAAAATTCAGGCAAATATCCCGGGTCTGAAAACATAGTATTAGATTGGGTGGGTTCATTCCCAGGTAGAAGAGAATCAAGACGCTTCATGGGAGACCATATTTTATCTCAAACTGAAATGCAAAACAATAAACAGTTTGAAGATGCGGTGGCTTACGGTGGTTGGTCTTTTGACGAACATTGCCCTGGTGGTATAGAAAACCCGAGTGAACCTCCATCGTATTTTCATGCAAGGTTCGATGAAGTATATCAAGTTCCTTTCCGCTCATTGTATTCAAAAAATATTGAGAATTTAATGTTTGCAGGGCGAAATGTTTCTGTAACGCATGTAGCACTTTCTTCTACAAGGATACAAGCAACTTGTGGTCTAATGGGACAAGCTATTGGTACAGCTGCAAAATTATGCATCGATAATAAATGGTCACCAAGAGATTTGGCAAATAAGGATATAGCATCACTTCAGGAACAACTTTTAAGAGACGATGTTTATATTCCGAAAAGGCCAGCAAATGATAAAAATAACTTAGCGAAACAAGCATCTAGCATTATTGCCTCTTCTACAAGGTCGGGTGATAGTCAATTATTAGTAAATGGTATTTCTAGAGATGTAGGCGATGTGGTGCACCATTGGGAATCTGAAGGAAAGAATGCTGAAGTTTTATTAGAATGGGAGAAGAGTGTCTCAATTTCTCAACTTGAACTAAAAGGAGATACCAATCTGAGAAGAAATATGATGATGCATAAAAATCCTGATAAAAACGCAAAACAGGTTACTGCAGTTCCTCCAGAATTATTAAAGGACTTTACAGTGGAAGTAAGAGTAAATGGGCAATGGAAAGAAGTCGCAAAAGTGGAGGACAATTTAACTCGTTTGGTAAAGTTATCGTTCGATGCTACAAACACTACTGGAGTAAAATTGAAATTAAAGGATACTTGGGGTGCGGACAATATCCGATTGTATGAAGTGCGTTTATATTCTTAACTTTAGCTAAAGCTATCCAACAAATATGATGATACCGAAATTATTACTTGTACTATCTTTTGTGATGTATTGTTTATTCCCTGTAAATCATGATAGTGGAAAGGTGCAATCATTTCAAAAAATGTTATCCCATCCTGGATTAAAGGATGAAGGACAACAATTGCTGAGTTTTGAGATTGACAAGGAAACTTTTCAGGTATCATCAAAAGTAGCTTCAGTGATGTGCTATACCAATCAGTGTAAAATAATTACAGTTACTTTGGTTTGGGATAGATATGGTAATTTCCTTAAGGTAGATATTCCCAAAGGGCAGTCTCTAGAAAAACATGTAGATGGCCAAACCTTAGCATTTACAGTCAAAGACTATAAGAGGCTGTCTAGAATATTAAAGAACGATATATCAAAACTTGGAGAATTGACCTATAATGACCTTCAGGTTGATGAAGAAGATCTCGATGGATATTCTGGAGCTACAAGAGCTTTTATAGGTGAGAAAGATGTCGTTAAAGGAGCAACTTTAACCTGTTTCACATTGTGGCATTGGGCAAATCACCCAGAGATTAAAGAAGAAATTAGAAGTCAGAATAGAAAGTTATTGACAGAAACTTCATCCAAAGAACTTTTAGCATCGGGAGAAAAGGACGCTCAGTTATTTGTACTAGAATCGTTGAAGTTAAGTGGAGAATGTATCGATGTATACTGGAATGATTACATTCAAAAAGCCAATGAATTGACAAACCACGAGATGCTTTTGTTGCTCCAACTTACTAATGACTCGCAAAGACAGGAATTACTTCAAAGGCTAACAAATGTGACATTGAGAACTACGGTTTTAAATTACATTTTCAGTGAAGATGATTACAATGAAAATTGGTTAGAAGGAATACACTTCAACAGTTATCAAGAAGTAAGTAAACTCACAGATTACCTTTCAAGAAATAAAATTGATACACCGAATACTACCTCATTTTTGGTTCCAAAACTAAATGCTGAAAATGTTCTTATAAGTAGAAGTATCTATTGGTATCTTAAGTCAGTTTCTCTTTCTAAACAAGATCAAAAAGTGCTAAAAAAATACGAGAAGAAGCATAAGAAGAACTTGTGATTTACTATTTATTCTATCTTAAATTTCATCAATTATTAGATGATTAAATTAAGATATTTCATTTCGTAATAAAAATTTCTTTTTTCGTATTAAGCCTGTCATTTTTTAGTGTTTATATTATGTCGTTGAATGATAGTAGTTTAGACAACTTTTATTCACGAACGTATTTTTTTGATTAAACACTATTTAAATTAGACTTAAATGAACCTTCAAACTTCTCAAAAGGTAATCTATCTATGGATCATTCTGATCATCACTATGATTCTCCACTCGAATTATCATGTAGGAGAAATCTTTTATGGTATTGACATTGTCCTTGAAAGTGCAACAGGAGTAGTGCCAACCAGTACTCACATCATTAGAAATGTGTTTTATCATTTACCAATAATTTATATTATGCTTTTATTGTTAAATGACTCTAAAGTGCTTAAGCTAACCTTATTCATTATTGCTGTTTTATATACATTATCACATGCTATGCACCTATTTCAAGATCTTTCTCCATTTGATGGATCTCAGACTCCACTATTAACGATAACGTTAATCGCGTCAGTTTATCTTTCTATTGAACATTATAAATATTGGAAAGAATAAGAGAATTAAATTTGAAATAATTTGTGAGAGAGATGCTCAAAGTATGCCTATTTTTATAGATATACTTTGAGCATTTTTTTATATAACATCTAAATAAATGATCACTTTTTAGTGAGAACTGATGTGTTGTGTTGCTGTATATCCATAAATACACAAAGTGTACACCTAGGCACAGGAAAGGTTTCTATTTCGACCAATTTTGATTCAACCAAATGAAAAATGCGAACTATACTTTTTCGTATGAAATGAATTTTAAACGCAAAACATCAACGAAATGAAACAATTCAGGCTATCACTTTTTATCCTATCCTGCTTATTCTTTTTTGTGGGTTGTACAAAAGAAGATCAAGAACAAGTAGAAGATCTTATACCAGAACTATCTCCTGTATATGAAGTGTATCAAGGGGAAGAAAAAATAATGACAGTAACACTTGAAGATATTCTAAACCCAACAGAACAAGAGGATTGGGAAGTGATCCAACTGGTGTATGGTGATACATTAACCTTTAAAGATGTTACGACTGAAGGTGACCCAACAGGCAGATCTTGGGCACTAAATGGTAATGGAGATGGAGTAACATCTACTGAAAATGAAGTTTCCGTTATTTATAATGTAGAAGGAGAATATGCAGCCGGTGAGGTGACTTTTATTAGAGAAGGAAGTGATTATCCTGATGCATCAATCCAGACAGAAATTCCATTAAAAGTAAGTGTTGTAGTACCTGAATTATTACCGGCATTTAAGGTAATGTTGGGTGAAACAGTGGTTTATGAACTAAAAGAAGGAGAGACTATTCCAGAAAACAAAGAGGAATGGGCAACTGTTGAATTCGAACAAGGAGGAGAATTATCATTCATCAATACAACGAATGGAGATCTTTATACTTCAACATATTGGTTGATGGAAGGAGCCGAAGAAGACTCTACAAAAGGAAACGAAGCTATGATTCAATTTAATACAGCTGGAGAATATGCTGATCATCAGATTGTCATAGAAAGAAAAGAAGGCATGTATCCTGATTTAACGGTGAATGTGATAGTTCCTGTAGTGGTAAAAGTGACTGAACCTGTAGAAGAAGGACCAGCACCATTAACTGCAGGAGTGAAAGTATACCTTTCAACGGATCTAGAAAACGCTATCTATACTATTGACGCTGGAAATGAGGGGAGTAGTGAAAAAATTGCTATTGAAAATGGAACTTCATTAGTATTTATGGCTGAAGTAGAAGAAGGTATTGAGTTACTTTGGGCAGTAAATAACGGTAGTGAGCAAACATCTTCAGCATCTTCTTTTGAAGTAGCTTTTGAAGAAGATAACGCATCACTAACACCACACACATTAACACTGTCAAAAGAAGGCCATGATACTGAAGAAGTTGAAATACCTTTGACAATTGAAGTATTTACAACGGAAGATTTACAAGTAGCTTTCACAGTATATAAAAATGAAGACATGTCTAATGCTGTACATTCATTGGCTTTGGGAGAGGAAGAGGTAGCGAATGTATTAGAGTTGGAAGAAGGCGATAAGTTAACTTTTGTAGACCAATCAGCCGGAGAAGCAACAAGCAGAACTTGGACAATTAATAATGGAGTGGAAAATGTAACATCTCAAGAAGCAACGTTTGAAGTGGAATATTCGGCCGCTGGTTCAGATTTTGGAATTGCTTTGATGTTAGAAAGAAAGGATCATGAAAAGTATGAAGATGCAACATTAGATTTTACTTCTTTGGCAAAGGTCAATGTGGCTGAGGTTCAAAATGAGGCAACTGAAAAACAAGGTAAAATTATGGATAATGGGTCGGGAGTGATTTACTTCGAAACAACTCATGAAATTGCGGCCTTTACTTCTTCAGAGGTGGTCAATGATTTTACAATCTCTATTGAAAACATCGAAGCAAATTATTCGAATGCATCAGCAACAATTTCAGAGGTGAAAGTAGCTGATAATAATAACAAAATGATAGAAATCTATCTAGTCGAAAACTTCTATAACTCAGATGATATTACGGTCGCTTATTCTGGTAATAAGATTCAATCGGTATTGGATGTACCACTATCTACTTTTGATGCAGAACAAGTAGAGATGAATGGAGTGATGTCTTATCTAGACGAAGAAATGTCGGATTTTGAATTAATCAAATCTGATGAAGAACCATTGTCTCCACTAGGTTGGTTTATTAGCTTGAAAAACCCTAAAGAGGGTGAGTCTATTGAGAGAGTAACGACAAATTCATCTAAAGGAAATGCGAGTATGCACTTTAAGTTTGACCTAAGTAGCTCGAGCAATAGAGCACACAAATTCAGTACTTCAAAAAATGTCTTTAATTTCTCTGTTGAAGAAGGTGAGTACGAAATTTCAATTGATATTTTTGTGCCTCAGGCAACTAGTGCTTTGGATATTATCCGTACAAACATCTCAACAAATGATGATGCCGTAGACCAGGATGTATATGTAAATGTTCCATGGGACCTAAGTGAATATCCTCAAATG
The DNA here is from genome assembly GCF_012641475.1 of Flammeovirga agarivorans. Taxonomy (NCBI): domain Bacteria; kingdom Pseudomonadati; phylum Bacteroidota; class Cytophagia; order Cytophagales; family Flammeovirgaceae; genus Flammeovirga; species Flammeovirga agarivorans. Next base: position 294,068 of record NZ_JABAIL010000006.1, read on the forward strand.
AAATACGGCGAATGGGTAACGTTACGTCAAAGAATTACCATGAAGAAAATTATTTATGGTGCCATCAATATGAATTTCAAAGAAGGTGATATGAAATTAGATGGTCTTCATGATTTCTACATGGATAACATTCAGATTAGAAAAGTAGAAGCTAGACAATAGTTTATTTATATAGTTTACAATAATTGAAACCTCGTCACTATGTAGTGATGGGGTTTTATTTTTTATAAGGATTGATCTAGAATAAGATCATTCAATTATTTTTGTGATGGGGAGTTTTTCTATATAGCAGCATCAAAAAGAAGTGTTTTCTATCAAAATAGACCTAGAGACACACTATTTAGATGCAAGTATACATCGCATAAGACCATATAGACGATTTTTGTAAAGTGAAATAAACTGAAATGGCAATGAAAAAATTCAAATTACTTTTACTTCTAATCGTAGGAGCAATGTCAACAGCATTTGCTCAAGATAGACCCAACATTGTACTCTTGTTTGTAGACGATTATGGGTGGTCAGACATTGGTTACAGAAATGAATCCTTCTTAACTCCAAACTTAGATCAATTTAAAAATGAGAGTTTAGAGTTTACGAGAGCCTATATACCGACGCCAACTTGTAGTCCAAGTAGAGCTTCTATGCTAACGGGTAAAGAAGCTGCTCGTATTCAAATGCCTCGTCATATTGGTCATGAAATGCCTGATGGCAGCAATACAAAAGAATTTGGTTTATGGTCTACAGATCCCGCACAGCGTGGGTCAAGAAACTGGCTTCCGTTGGAAGAAGTGACTTACGCTGAAAAATTAAAAGAATTGGGGTATTACAACGTATTTTTAGGGAAGTGGCATTTGGGACATGAACCTTATCACCCAATTCATCAAGGGTTCGATGAACAAATTGGAGTGAGTAACTTTGGTCACCCAAAGAGCTATTATGCACCATTTTTCAAAGACAAGAATGCATATCAAGAATTTAATGATCAAAAGGATGTGTATTTAACCGAGGTGATGACAGACACAGCTGTTCATTTTCTTGAGAATTACGATAAGCCACAACCTTTTATGATGACTTTATGGTATTATACCGTTCATGGTCCTCATATTGGTAAGAAAGAATTGGTACAGAAATATGTAGACCAAGGAATGTCGCAAAAGTATGCTGAATACCATGCCATGGTAGAAAGTATGGACCAATCAGTAGGTACTATTTTAAAAACACTTAAGCGTTTAAAAATGGACGAGAATACTGTGGTGATTGTGACTTCAGACCAAGGTAGTTTCTTTGAAAATACACCTTTAGCTGGCGGTAAAAGATACAATACTTTAGGAGAAGGTGGAGCTAGAGTACCTATGTTGATCAAACATCCAGCTTTAACTAAAGGAGGCAGTGAGTGTGCTACACCCATCCAAACAATTGATATTTTCCCGACAGTAATGGAGATCGCTTCTGGTAAGACTTATAAAGATGATAACATTCAGGGCAAGAGTTTAATGCCTGCTCTGAAGGGTAAGAAAATGAAGAAGAGAAATCTTTATTTCATGAGATCTTACGAAGATCAATATGCTGCAATAATGCAAGACAACTGGAAATTGGTGAAATACCATTCAGGAAAATTCGAACTTTTTAATGTAGTGGATGACATTTCTGAAGAGAAAAATATGATTGATGTGGAAATCAAAAGGGCATCAAAGATGAAACAAGAATTATTGAATTGGGAAAATGAAGTATATGCTGGGTGGAAAGAGGTAACACCACAAAATAGCCATTACTTCAAAATCAATAAGAAGAAAACAAATCGTAAAGACATTAAATAATTTCAGACAACAATCTTATACAGTATTAGTTACTTTTGTTATTGAGGTGATAGGTTTTTCTATCACCTCTTTTTTGTTGATTTCAATCGCAAAAAAGGGAAAGTCACAGATTTAGAAACTGTCTCATTGCGTGTTTCAATCCTTATGAAATTGGTTGTTAATATTCAGAAATACAGCTGTTTAACTTTGTAGGTACACATTATATACACACAGGTGCATGTTTTCGTGTGGAGAGTTCGACTTTTGGGTATCATTTAAAAATGAAATTCAAATGAAATATTTACTTATTATCGGGTTACTTTTTTCGACCCTACAATTATCAGCACAGCAGAGACTAAACTTTAATAAAGACTGGAAGTTTAAACTAGACGATCATAGTGGAGCTGAAAAGTTAAACTATAATGATAAAGATTGGAGAGACTTAAACTTACCTCACGATTGGAGTATTGAAGGAGAGTACGATAAAGACCATCCTATGGGAGGACAGTGTGGCTATCTTCCTGCGGGTATAGGTTGGTATAGAAAAACAATCAATGTACCAGAAGAATGGAAAGGTAAAGCAGTTCGTATTGCTTTTGATGGTGTTTTTATGAACAGTACAGTATGGGCTAATGGTAGGAAATTAGGAAATAGACCTTATGGTTGGATTTCATTTGAATATGATATTACAGAAGAGGTAGATCAATCAAATACGATCACATTTGCTGTACGCGTCGATAATAATGCTCAGCCTTCAGCAAGATGGTATACAGGGTCGGGTATTTATGCGAACACATGGATTGACATTAAGGAAAAAGTAAATATTCCTACTGATGGAATTTTTATTAGAACGGAGAAAAATGTCGTTAAAATAGAAACTGAGGTGAAGAACGAAGGCCGAAAAAAGGCAAAAGGTACTTTAACCACAGAAATTGTTGATCAGAATGGAAAAGTAGTTGCAACTACTACACAAAAATTTGCTCTTGAATCAGAAAATCAAAAGCTTTTAGAACAACAGCTAATCATTGAGAATCCTCAATTATGGTCTACGTCTACACCGAACTTATATAAGTTAGTATCTAGAATCGATGCGAAGAATATTCATGAGACCTATACTACCCGATTTGGTGTTAGAGATGTAGAATGGAAACCAGAAACAGGAGTTTGGATTAATGGTGAAAATGTAAAACTTCAAGGAGTTTGTAACCATCAAGATGCCGGAGCGTTGGGAGCTGCAGTTCCAGATAAAATACTCCGTTTTCGTTTAGAACAACTCCAAAAAATGGGTGTAAATGCTATACGAACAGCACATAATCCTCAAACTCCACAATTCTATGATATGTGTGATGAAATGGGACTAATCGTAATGGATGAAATTTATGATGGATGGCATAAAAAAGCACTAAATGATTATGGAGCACATTTCTTTGATAAATGGTGGGATAGAGATCTTACGGATTGGATTAAGAGAGATAGAAACCATCCTTCAATAATTATCTATTCGGTGGGTAATGAAACCAGAGGAGATGAAGCGGCAAAGGCTTTAGTAGAAAGATGTCATGAATTAGATAGCACTAGACCAGTTACTTCAGGACACTCAGGATCTGATTACATGGATGTATTTGGTGTAAATGGACATAGTGAAAGGAAGGGATTCTTTGACCACTTAAAGAAAGATCGCGTATTTATTGGTACAGAAAATACACATACCTTCCAAGTACGTGGATTCTATAGAACAAAAACATGGTATAGAGACGGTTACCCAAGTGTGCGTCATCAACCTTATGAATATCCTGATTTAACAGACGAAGAAGTTTTTACTTTTGACTGGACAACTTCTGCGAATAAAGCCAACTATAAGCAACTATTTAATTCAAGTTATGACAATGCTATGGTACGTCTGACTTCTCGTCAAAATATTGAGCAATTACGCGATATGCCTAATTATGCAGGTTCTTTCCGTTGGACTGGTTATGACTATATCGGTGAAGCAACATTTGTACATGGAGGCTGGCCTTTCAAATCCTTTATGGGAGGAGCAATTGATATGGCCAATTTTGAAAAAGACTTGTATTACCTCTATCAATCACAATGGACAGAAGAACCAATGGTTCATATTCTTCCTCATTGGACACATCCATTATTGGAAAAAGGGACTGAGATTCCTGTTTGGGTATATTCAAATTGTGATGAAGTGGAGTTATTCTTTAATGGTCAATCACTTGGTAAACAAAAACCAGGATTATCATGGGATAAAATGCAATGCCAATGGATGGTAGGCTATCAAGAAGGTACATTAAAAGCGGTAGGATACAAAAACAATAAAATCGTTTCTGAAGAAACAATTGCAACGGCAGATCAGCCATCAAAAATTAAACTGTCTATTGATGGTAAACCATTAAGTAATTCAAAAGAGGATATCGTTCAGTTAAGAATTACAACTACAGATGACAAAGGGGAATTTTATCCATATGGAGAAAACAGAAACTTCTTTAAAGTTCTTGGTGCTGGGCAAGTAAAAGCATTGGACAATGGTAGTCCTGTAGATGTAGAAAAACATTATTTAGCTACTGATAGAATTGGGTTTTATGGATTGACAAGAGCTTACATAGAATCTTTAGATGAGACAGGTGACGTAAATGTTATCGTTGGTGCTATACTTGGTGAAAAGAGATTATGGACATCTAAAAAAGTGAGTATAGACGTCCAAAAGATGACCTTAATAGGAGCTCCGGTTGATGGTGATTTTACCATTTATTATACTCTTGATGGACAAGAACCGACAACGGCATCTACAAAATATACAACAGCTTTTGACATAGAACTGGGAACCACAGTGAAGGCATTAGTGCTATTCAATAATACAGAGGTACTTCGTATGTATGAAAGATTTGCAGAGGATGAAGGTTTCGAAATGGACCCTGTTGTAACGGCTGCAAACCTTGGAGGAGACCAGGCAGAAGATGCCGCCTTTGATCAAGTAACAATCTCTGCTGAAGGAGCTAATTTTAACGGTGATGGCTATATCGATTTCGGAAAAAATCAAGGGGGCTATATCGAATGGTACCAAGAGAATGACGGAAGCGAAGGCGTATATACCTTAAAAATTAGGTACTCGGCTTCTAAAAAAGACATGCAAGAACACAAAGTATTATTGACAATCAATGGAGAGAGTCAAGAATTAATACTTCATGCTGTAGACAAATATAGAAGTGATTGGAACGAATATGAAGTGAATGTAACGTTGCAATCAGGAGCAAATACCATTCGTCTTACAACCCTTCATGCTAACGGTTTATGTGTAGACGAACTTAAGGCCATTTAATTTTTAAACTTATTACGTTGAATTGAATCACTTTTCGTTGCTCAATTCAATGAAATCCAATAAATTTTCGTGAAATGAAAAAACTTATCGTAACATTAGGTGCTTTATTGGTAAGCGCTAGTATGACTTATGCTCAAAAAGAGAGCGATTTTTACAAAGACAAAATCAAGCAAGTGTCTAAAACTGTTGACCTAGTGAAAGACTATAAGGTAAACAACAAAGACAATCAAGATGATAGTGACAAACTTCAGAAAGCGATTGATGACATGACCTCTTTAAAAAATGGAGGGCGTATCAACATCGGTGCTGGAACATATTATTTTGGTAGTATTGAGGTAAAATCAAATGTACATATTGTGATTTCAAAAGATGCCTTGATCTATCCTGTAGCTCCGGAAAAGAAAAACAAAAACTACGGCATTTTTGATTTCGGAACGAATGGTAATTATGTAGAAAACCTTAGTGTAAGAGGGGATAAAGGCCAATATACTGTAGATGTTAGTAAAGCAGAAAATAAGAGAGTAAGGGTATTTAGCATGAACAATGCCCATAACTTTTTAATTGCGGATATGAACTGTATTGATGACAACTCAAGGTTCTCGTCTATTACTATGGGCTATGCAAAGTACAATGGTAAATATGTGATGTCTGACAATGGTGTGGTTAAAAATTGTAGAATAGAAAAAGCACACTATGGTTATGGGTTAGTACAATCACAAGCCTTAAAAAATGTATTCTTCAAAGATCTTTGGGGCGATGGTGGTGTAACGCTTCGTTTAGAAACTGGCTTAAAGAAAATGAACAATGCCCAA